>NZ_JBSREC010000067.1:0-6999 GCF_055145805.1 Methanomicrobium sp.
CCGATCTAGGACTAAAAACTATAATCTTGAAGAACTCAAAAAAGAAGCATTCTTCCAGATAGAGAAGAATATGGAGCAGTTTGCAATATTAAATGATCATATCAGAAATCCCCTTCAGGCAATAGTCGGCCTTGCCGACCTGTACGGCGGTGATATGGGTTTGAAAATAATATCACAGGCTCAGGAAATAGATGAGATAGTAACCAGACTTGATGTCGGATGGATTGAGTCTGAAAAGGTCAGGGATATGCTTTCAAAACATTATGGGATAACCTTAAAACGCCGCCCGAATGTTGAGAGTCCTATTGGAATGCTTAAAACAGAAGATAAATATTAGTTTTGGATATGAAATTTGAAGGTATTTCTGTATCTGTTGTGAGAAAGCCTGTAAAAAATATCAGGTTGTCTGTTCTTTCCGACTGCACTTTAAGGGTTGTTGCTCCAGAAGGATATGATGTCTCAGACCTTCTTTTAAAAAAGAAGGACTGGATAATATCCCACATTGAAAAGAGGCAGAACTTTTCTGAAAATTACGAGGATAAACTTACTAAAATGCTTCTTTACGGCAATTACTTCTCTGTTGAAGAGGGTGATTTGTGCTTTTTTGATTATGAAAATATGACAATATTCTATCCTTCTGTTGGCGGCCTCAGGGATTTTATTGCAAAAAAGCTGAAAACAGATCTGGAAGTCCGTGTCACAGACCTTGCAGCCTGTATTGGTGTTTCCTGTAAGGGTTTTTCAATAAGAAACCAGAAAACCCGCTGGGCAAGCTGTTCAACACGCGGCACATTAAGCTTTAATATTCGGATTGCAGCCCTTTCTCCTCACCTTCGTGATTATATCATAATACATGAGCTTGCGCATCTAAAAGAGCACAACCATTCTAAAAATTTCTGGAATATTGTGGGAAATTACTGCCCTGAATATAAGGTTTACAGGGAAAATCTTAAGGAATGCTGGCGAATTATTGAGCAGAATGTATTCTGGAAGGCGATGCTTGAATAATGCTGCGAAAAGAATTTTTTTTATCAGGTATTATTTTTAAAAAAATAATTATTCCGGTTCATTAAAATCATGGCAGCGTTTCTTTAAAATCTGCAGCATAATGCTTCTTGAGCTTGAAAAAAATTCACCTTCAAAGCCTGAAATTTTCACAACCTTTGCCCTGATTTCTCTTGAGTCAAGCCGGCTCTGAAGATTTTCAATATCAAAATACTGGTTGAATCCGATTGTAATAATATCCGGGGAAATTTCCTCAATCGGTTTTAACATGTCGTCAATCTCACCGAGGCGTGCGTTGTCGACAACCTTTAATGACTGAACCATGAAAAGACGCTGTTTTTCAGGCATAACAGGCTTTGGCTTATGTTTTATGTTTTCATCCCGGGCTATTATTACAAAAAGCTCGTCACCGAGTTTTTTTGATTCGTTTAAGTAGTAGATATGACCCGGATGAAGTATGTCAAAAGTTCCTGTCGCAACAACTCTTACCATTTATACAACCTCCATTACAAAAGGTTCGCCGTTTGCACGAAAGCTTCTCCATGTATCATCATTGTAAGGCGCACCTATTATGATATGATACCTGCCAACCTTTGGAAAGAATCTCAGGTCTGCATCTGAGGGTCTTACCGCACCTGACGGGTGCGAGTGAGCGCTTCCTGCCATATTTGTGTCAAGAGGCATCATATAAGTATCAAAACTTGCACTCGTTTCCCTTGAAATTGTTCCGGGTGCAAGCTCAAACTCTTCAATAATTCCGTTTTTTATTTTTAGAATTGCCAGAAATTCATTTGGATGCTGACTTTTTCCAAGTGCAAAAAGTGTTTCCAAAAGTTCTCTTCGAATCCTGATATCCGGCATATGACATGATATATTTAAATGCCTGACAGATAATTGTTTCATTAGCCTATTTTGGCATAATTCATTACTCTGTTTGGATAGAATTAATTAGATTAAGATTATTAAAAGTATCATATGTACTCTACGCTACTTGTTGCAATAGATGGATCTGAATCTGCCAAAATAGCTCTTAAAAAGGGTATGGAGCTTGCATCTTCATGGAATTCAAAGATTTATGCAGTCTATACAATTAATACCGGAGTTTACGGGTCATCTGTTGTTGATCCGGCACTTGGTGTTGCTGACCCTTCTTCCGAGAGGATATTCGGCCTTTTAAAATCCGAGGGAGAAGAGATTTTGGCTGAATCAAAGGCACTTGCGCTGGAAAATAACTGCAATGTTGAATTTGAATCCCGTCTGGGTGATGCCCGTGATGAGATTTTGGAATATGCGGGTGAGATAAAGGCAGATCTGATTATCGTTGGTTCAACAGGAAAAGGGATGGCAAAAAGACTTCTTTTGGGAAGTGTAAGTGCTGCAATTGTTTCCAACAGCAAAATATCTGTTCTTGTTGTAAGATAGGCAAAAAGGGTTTTTAAAAAGGCCCGTCCTGATCAAAACTTCTTTTAAATTTTAGTGATAATTCTGCCTTATAAAGCTCTTTTCCGAGATATGCGGCGTGATCCATCAGTGATATGCGGTTATTTTTCATAAGCGTATAAAAGACATCTTCCCAATTTTTTCCCTTAAATGCCGTATTGTTGTGGACTGCAACAATAAAATCCCCCTCTGTTCCTATTCTCAGGTTTCCCAGGGGATCATAATCAATTTTATCCGGCATCTTCTCTGCAGGTATTTCTGATTCATATGAGAGCGGAGGTGTCCTTCTTCTTCTCTTCTCTTTTATACAGAAAAGAGAGAGTCCGAGATCTTTTGGGTAAGGTCTGTTGGTCATAAGGGCCATCATACTAACAGCCCTTTTCATCTCCGAAACACTTCCTCTGGTTTTGTCGGAGTGCTCACTTGTAAAGACAACTGATGCACCTGCCTCCTTTGCCATTCCGGCAAGAAGTGCATTAACTCCGGGAGAGTCGGCATCTATAAGTTCTGTAACATTGCCTGCTCCGAAAAAAATCGGGACATTTAACTCTTTAAATCCAAAAAGTGAACTGATAAGACCTGATCCAACCGGCTGCAGGAGCGGATCGGCAATTATCTTTATTATGCCTGCTTTTTCGGCTTTTTTTATGTTATTTTCAAGGCTTTCTTCAAGAGGAATAATGACTGCCGCTTTTTTGGCAGCGGCTATCTCTTCTGCAACTAATGGTATATTTATCTCCTGAAGTGAGAGGAATATGTCAGCATAGGGAAGTGCTGCTTTTATCAGGTCAGCATCCTGTGTATCTGCCGCATATATTCCGTCAATACCTTTTAAGGATTCAAAGGTTCTTGTAACGTCATCAGGGGATGCATCAAATCCGAAACCCAGGTCCACGATGTCAGCGCCGGAATCAAAAAAATAAGTGACTTTATCTTTTAGACCTTCTGATTTGTGCGCATCCATAATTTCTGCAAGGACTTTTATCCTTGAATTTCCTCCAATTTTAAGTCCTTTAATCTCAAAGTCAGAGGATGAATCCTTTTCATTTTTAACAAGTCTGCCGCAGGCATCTGATTTACGGGTTTCATAAAGCATCTCATCTGCGGGAATTGTTCTTGAAAGAGAGATTTTATCTATTGACTGCAGAACAAGTCCTATGTCTGCTGCATGGCGCGGCCCTCTGAAAACAGGCACTCCTGTCTCTTTTTCCACATCTGTGAAATCTGCAGTGCACATTCCTGATACGAGCACCATTTCACATGGGTTTTTTCTGATAAGCTCCTTTAGTGTCGCAGGAGTGATAAATGCCGCAATTTTGCCGGAAACAGTAATTACAACGTCAAAACCTTTTGATGATTCTCTGACAAGCGGATATGCAAGTGAACCGGTGGGAAGGAGAATTGTCATTGTAGCTTGAATTAATATGCAATAGGTGAAAAATACTACTGATCTGATGCTGAGATGTGATCTTCATGTCCATACAAATTTTTCACGTGACGGTGAGAGCAGTGTTGAGGACATTTTAGAACGTGCGGAAAAAAATGGCCTTGATGCAATAGCAATAGTTGATCATGATACTGTTGACGGTTCACTGTATGCCTTAAAAAAGAGATCAGATGTACTTGTAATACCCGGTATTGAGGTCTCAACCAGGCAGGGCCACCTTCTTGTTCTTGGAATTACAGAGGCAATTCCTGCAGGAATGGATTTTTTTGAGACCGTCAGGATTGCAAGGGAAAAAGGCGGTCTTTTGATTCTTCCTCATCCATATCATCAGTGGAGGCATGGGGTTGCCATAAAGTTGAAGACTGCAATTGATGCAGTTGATGCAGTTGAATCGTTTAACAGCAGATATATTGTTGGTTCTGCAAACAAAAAGGCGGGCAGAAAAGCAAAATTCTTTGGAAAACCCTGTGTTGCCGGAAGTGATGCCCACAATGCCCGCTTTGTCGGATATGGGGTGACCCTTGTCGACGCTGAGAAGAATGTGCCTTCTATACTTTCGGCGATAAGGCAGGCAAACACAGAACCGACCGGAAAGATGACACCACTTCGTTCATATACCCGCCAGTCACTTAAGAATACAAAAAGAAAGATAATCCGGCGTGTACACAGAAGATGAGGCTTGCATTTGAGATTTCATATGTCGGGACCAGTTTTCACGGCTCCCAGCAGCAGGCAGATAAAAGAACGGTTATGGGGGAGATTATCGAAAGTCTCTGTGACCTTGGTATTTTTTCCAGTGCATATAAGGCCGAGATGTCAGTTTCCGGAAGAACTGATGCAGGAGTTCATGCAAAACGTCAGATAATTGCGTTTAATACAGAATATCCTGAACGGGCGGTTTCTGCTGTAAACAAAAAGCTCCCTTCCGACATCCGGGTTACAGGATATGCAAAAGTACCCCCGGATTTTAATCCACGTTTTGCTGCTAAAAAAAGAACATACCGCTATTATTTTCCGGAAGGTGCCGGCGGAGTTTCATACAATTTTAATGATATGAAAGAATTAGCAGACATTTTTGAAGGCAAGCACAACTTTAGATCTTTCTCCCGCCCGAACGGAAAAGCCTTTGAGCGTGAGGTGCTGTCATCAGAATTATACCGCGAGGATGATTTTTTTGTCTATGAGATCAGCGGGTTTTCGTTTTTATGGCATATGGTACGCTGTATTGCATACACTCTTGACTCTGTCGGCAGGGGGGTATTAAATGCGTCAGAGGTGTCAGAAGCCCTGAAAACTCCCTCCCGCAAAAGATTTCCTGCAGCACCCCCCGAGGGCCTGATTCTCTGGGATGTTGAATGCGGAATTGATTTTATCCCTGTAAATATTCATGAAAAAAGTCGTTTGTTTACAAATGATAATCTGAGATATTATTCACAGCTTAAAAAAATATCTGAAATCTGGTAATAAATAAAAAAAAAATAAACGGGTATAAAATTATACCGTAATTATTTGAATGCCGGACGGCTTCATGAGGCTTACAAGCCATGACGGAATCGGCTGGGAAGTCTTAATAACAGTCCTGAAATCGTCCTTGTTTGTCACAACTCCCAGGTATGTTGCTGTCACCTCATAATCCGAATCAAAGACTGTAATTCCAAGCGTTTTTATTATGATATGTTTTGCAGGGAATGTTGCTGTTTCACCTTTGGCAAGGGTTCTTCTGTCATTGTTAATTATAAGTGTAACAGAATCGCCGCTGCTTATTGCTCTTACAGGAATTCCTGCAAAGTTTATATCTGTGTTGTCCGGAATCAGAATATCATAGGTTGCCGAGTAAGAAAGCGGATATCCGTATGCATTTATGTTGTCATTTCCTGTTATGAGAGATACGTATCCGGCTGCAAGGACTGCAAGTATTATTACAACAATAATCAGAATGTTTCTTAAGGTATGATTCTGCGTTCCTGCTGCTTTTTGTTCTTCTTTTTGTTTTCTTAAAAGTTCCTTTTCTATCTCAGCTTTTTTCTTCTCTTCTTCAAGTCGCTTTTTATCCTCTTCTTTTGCCCAGAGCCCCTTTTCCTGCTCTTTTTTTAGCTCTTCTGCCTGGCGCTCTTTTTCAAGCCTCTCCATTTCAAGCTGTTTTTTCTTTTCCGCAAGAAGTCTTTCATCCTCGGCACGCTTTTGAGCCTCTATCTCCTCATATTTTTTAGCCTTCTCTGCTGCATCTTTGTCATTTTTTTCTTTTTCTAGCTTTTTTCTCTCTTCTTCACGAATTTTTTCCAGTTCTTTTTCTGACAGACCATTTCCGTTACTGGATTTTTCCTCTTCACCCGGCAGTTTTACAGCTTCACTCACCTTTTTTGTAAAACCTTCAAGTGATTCCTTATCAGGCAATTTTACCATATAATCTTCACCTTAAGAGAATAGATCTGTTTATAAATATTTAAGTCATTCTGGTGAAATTTCATTAAATGTCCTAAAAAAAGATAAGATAATATGACAGAAAAACGGGTATATTTCTCTTTGTATCTGATAAAAAAACTGCAATGTCTTTTTTTTTTCGAATCTCTTAAAAACTTTTTATCCTGTATGGCTTGTTATCAATTATTACAAACTCAGAACCATTCTGATAATAATGTTTGGCATTAAAGACCCTCTTTTCCTCACCGTCAATTAAGTATTTTTCGTAACCCTCGTGAGTAAAACTGTGGATTCCACCAATATTTATCAGCTCATCGCCGTCAATTATGTATTCAGTGTCTTTAACAATAATATGGCGGGCATTTTTGAAGATTTTCTTCTGGCCGTTAACCAGAAAATTCTCAGTCTCATCAGAATAGAATTCATAATCAGCCATAATTGAAAATTCATCATTATCATGGGATGAAACATTGGAATATTCATCTGTTTCTTCAGAAGCTTTCGAAAATACATCATCTTCATCGGGAAAAATATTTTCATCAGAATTATAACCGGTGTTATACTCCTCACGTTTTGCGCTGTCGCCCAAAATCTCGTATGCTTTTGTTATCTTTTGAAATCTCTCTTTAGCGTTTGGATGAGTGGACGTATCCGGGTGAAATGCCTTTGCAAGACTGCGGTAAGCT
>NZ_JBSREC010000068.1:0-31170 GCF_055145805.1 Methanomicrobium sp.
TGCTTATTATGGTCTATTTTGGAATATCAGTTCCCGGATGGCTGTATGATTATCTGAATCTGATTGTTGCGGAGCTTGGTCTGGGAGTTGTTTTATAATGTTAAATTCGTCTGATGCAGGAAATATATTTGATAATACTGCGGTTAATTATGAAAAAGATGTGTTCCTAAATTCTGCCGGATTTAAGGATAAGGTAATCTCTTTAAAAGAATCAGGTTTTGTTCTTTTATGTCTGTTATGCCTTGAAGATCCCTCTTCAAAATATGTTTTCAGACTGATATATCTGTTTGAGAACCGTGATCACATGCAGGTATCTGAGATAGAATATGTAACTGATGGCAGAGCAATATCTGTTGCAGAGTTATTCCCTGTTGCCTCTTTGTATGAAAGGGAGATATCTGACGGTTTTGGTGTTGTGTTTGAAGGCTCATATGACAGAAGAAGACTGTTTTTACACGAATCATACCCTGAGAATTTCCATCCGCTGAGAAAATCATTCATAAACGGGCCGGTAAAAATGAGGGATAATATTCCCGAAGAAGACCTTTACGAGTTTAAGAGACTTGAGGGAAAAGGAGTATATGAGGTGGCAGTAGGTCCTGTTCATGCAGGAATAATTGAGCCCGGCCATTTCAGATTCAGCGTTATCGGCGAGAGCATATTTAATCTTGAAACTCGTTTTCATTACCTTCACAGGGGAATTGAAAAGCTTGCGGAAGGTAAAAAGCCTGATGAATGCCTAAAAATTGCAGAATCTGTTTCAGGAGATGAGACTGCGGCAAATTCTGTCTGTTTCTGCCTTGCTGTTGAAAAGATTGCGGGAATTAAGCCTTCTTTGCGTGCAGAAGCATTAAGAGGCATTGCACTTGAGATGGAAAGGATATGTTCACTTTTAAGTGATTGTGCCGGAATGTTAACTGATGTTGGATATCCTGTCGGTGCAAGCCCGTTTCTTGCCCGAAAAGAAGAGTGCATGAGGATTTCCAAGAGACTCTTTTGTCACAGGTTTATAAGAGGATATATGAGGATTGGGGGAGTTTCGCACGACATCATATCAACCGAGCTTTTGGTTCTGGAATCTTTCATTGCCGGAATTGAGGAGAAAGTAAAAGAGGCCTACGATAATGCGATAAACTCCTCTACTCTTATCGACAGACTTGCAACAACAGGTGTAATTGAGCCTCGTTTTGTCAGACCCTTAAATCTTACAGGATCTGTTGCAAGAGCCTCAGGGAGCAGAAGGGATGTAAGGGCTGATTATCCGTACGGGATTTATAAGATATTCACTCCTGAGTTCTGTTCATCTGATACAGGGGATGTCCTTTCGCGTTTTATGATAAAAGCTGAGGATATTATGGCATCAGCACGTTTTATCAGGAGAGTCATACATGAGATACCGGAAGGGGAGATAAACGATTTAAATCCTGTAATTCCTGACGGATGTACATTTGCGATGGTTGAAGGCGCAAGAGGCCAGAATCTGACATATCTGAATGTTTATAACGGGATAGTCTGGCGTTATAAGGTAAGAACGGCCTCATTTACAAACTGGCTTTCAATAGAGCATGCTGTGATGAATAATATCGTTCCTGACTTTCCTGTGATAAACAAGAGTCTGAATCTCTCATATGCGGGAAATGATCTTTGAGGTGATGTAAAGTGAATGCATTTTTCAGAAAACTGATACAAAAACCTCTTTCAGAGAAGGTAGAGGTAAAAGATCCGGATTTTGAGTTCTACGGAAATCTGCTAAAAACCGGGATTAACTCTGTTTTTAAGAGAAGTCTGGCAATAAGAGAGGTTGACTGCGGGAGTGACAATGCGGCCGAAATAGAGATCAATAATCTGAGTTCTCCTTATTATGATGTTGAACGTTTTGGAGTAACATTTGTGGCATCTCCCCGGCATGCAGATGTCCTTTTTGTGACAGGTGCTGTAACGAACAATATGAAGTACGCATTAAAAAAAGTGTATGATGCAACACCTTCCCCTAAATTTGTCGTTGCGGTCGGCGATGATGCCTGTAACAGAGGTATCTTTAAGGACAGTTATGCGATATATGGCCCTGTGAGTTCGGTCATTCCGGTGGATATGGAAATTAGCGGGAATCCTCCTGAGCCGGTGGATATGATAAAAGGCCTTATTACGCTTATGAAAAAAGCCGGGGATAAAATGGATAAAAATAAAAAATAATTATTTTTTGAATATATTTTTAAAATTGATTGAATTTTTTCCTTTAGTAAACCGGTATGAGTCCCGGATTTTTCCCGGTCAGACATTTTCCGCCGCCTGATTTTACAATGAATGTATCCTCAATTCCCACCATTCCAATATCCTTTATGCCTGTTTTGGGTTCGACTGCAAGTGTCATGTTTTCCTGCAGTGGTTCATCAAAACCTTTGGCTATGACCGGCATCTCGTCAATCAAAAGACCTATACCGTGGCCCAGAAATTTCACCTGATGATTGTTGTATCCCATAAAATTATTTTTAAACTCTTCATCAAGGTTTTCCATTATTGTTTTATATATATCTGAGGGAACAGAGCCCGGCTTTAGCATTGAAGCGATCTCATTCTGGATATCCACACATTTATTGTGACTTTCGATTGCTTCTTCTGGGAGTTTTTTTCCGAACATAAATGTAACAGTTTTGTCTGTCTGATAGCCCTGGTATCCGCATCCGACATCAAGATAGACAAGATCACCGGATTTTAATTTTCTTTTATTGCTTCCAAGAACAGGTGCATATGGTCCCATTCCGCAGGTGCCGCTGGCGCCGTTGAAGTATGAAGGGTATATTGAACTCTCTCCGAATCCAATGTGCCCCATCATAATTTCGGTATCAGACATCCCGAATCTTACGATACCCTGGTGTCCCTCGCTTATAAAAACCTGATAGAGGGATGCTCCAAATTCTGCCTCACTCATACCCTCTCTGAGCATTTCAGGCGCAATGTCCTCTAATACGTGGCGGTGTATTTCGCCTGACTTCTCCATTAAAGACAGTTCATATTCACTCTTTTTTGATCTGATGTCCAAAAGCTGCCTGTCTGCTGATGAGACATCCTTAAAATGGAAATATTTCTGGAATCTTTCCAGGTGTGCAACAGGGACTAATTCTGTTTCAATATGAATTTTTTCCGGTTTATGACAAAAGTCCTCCGCCGCTTCACGAAAACTTTTCATTGGTCTTATATTCTTAAAATTAGATTCTTCAAGTGCACGTTCATAGCTGTTTCTAATCCAGAATTCCGCGTCCCCGTCACGCGGGATTAAAAGCACTCCGTCCTGCATAGTGCCTGTAAAATAGTAGAGGTTTACCTTTCCAAAAACAGCTGTTAATTCCCAGTCAGGATTTTTAGCATCCATATGAGAACGAAATCGTTTCATCCTGTCTTCAAGTTCATACAACGGGACGTTATTGTGCATGATTAGTTTTTGGAAACAACAGTATATATCTTGGCATTAAGGAATTTATGAAAAAAAGGTTATGGATTGTTTTTTTACTGGAATGAAAAAAATTGGCTGATATCAGCTGAATATTACACTGCAAGGAGTTTTTTTAACTCGGTTACGTCTGCAACCCTTCCCGAGACTTTAAGCTCGCCGTTTACCATAAGGGCGGGGGTTAACATAATGTCGCGTTCCATAATCTCGGTTATATCCTCCACTTTTACAATCTCTGCCTCAATTCCAAGTTCGCTTATGGCTTTTTCAACATTCTTCATCATTCTTTTGCATTTCATGCAGCCTGTTCCAAATACTTCGATTTTCATCATTTTTGCATCATCTCTTTTTTAATTTTTCATAAATTGCAGGACATTTTTTATCCGAATAATATCCCGTATGTAAATCCTGCAAGTGCCGAGAAAATAATTACAAGCACAGCATACACACCTGTCTTTTTCCAGCCCATTACTCTTGATATTACAAGAAGGGATGGCAGACTTACGCTTGGGCCTGACAACAGGAGTGAAAGAGCAGGTCCGCCTGACATTAATCCTGATGTATAGCCGAAAGTTGTCCCGATGACAGGGACTTCCAGAAGTGTCGGCATGTAAAGAATTGTTCCCACAAATGAGGCAAGCAGCGTTGACTGAAGGGAATTTGTTCCAAAGAACGGCTGGAATGTCTCCGGCGGGATGAAAAAGGAGAGCATACCCAAAAGGAAAGTTCCGACTATAAGGATTGGAAAGATCTTTTTTGTAAGATCCCATGTCTCAAGTCCCCATTCTGATACTTCGTCTCTTTCAAAGTAATAGATCAGAAGGACTGCCACTGCAAGGGTGAGGATGTAGATTATCGGGAATTTTATCATCCAGTCCGCCTGTGCTGTTCCTGTAATCAGGATTGCCACAAGAAGAATAAAAAAGGACGGTACTACCCATTTTGGTTTAGGGGTATCTGAAGAGACAGGAGTCTGCGGCATTTGTGCAAGCTTCTTTTTCGTCTCATTGTCATGGGTTTTGAATAATACTGCCATTATAAGTCCTATTATAATAGCAATAATTATTGCAAAGACTGCTCTTGCCAGTCCCAGGTCAAATCCCAGAACCTTTGCTGTATAGACTATTGCAAGGATGTTGATTGCCGGCCCTGCATAGAGAAAAGTGGTTGCAGGACCAATGCCGCTTCCACGTTTGAAAAGGCCTGCGAACATCGGGAGAATTGTGCAGGAGCAGACTGCCAGGACTGTTCCCGAGACAGATGCAAGTCCGTATGATACACTTTTTTTGGCATCGGGACTGAAATATTTCAAAATCGCCTCTTTTTTGACAAATGAGGCTATTGCTCCTGCTATAAAGAAAGCCGGAATGAGGCATGTTAATACATGCTCTGCCAGATATCCGGCAAGAGTTTCCCACCCTGTAATTAATGATCCAGCAATCAGGTCTATCATTTTTTAAATCCTTTTTTTCCTTTATTTCAAAATTGGTTGAAATAAGGATGTAATAATCTATGAAACAGCATATGATATATAATTATGTATTTCAACTTAATTTGAAATAATTATTTTAATTTTTTTGTTATTTTGAATATCCCAAATTAAAATCGGAATTGTTGGTTTATGAGAATATTATTGGGTTATAATAATGTAAATTCCAAATTTCCTGAAAAATTTTTAATGCGAATGCATATATTCCGGTATATTTCATATTAATCTGAAATGGTCACCTCACATAATGAAGATTCAGATAACTTTTGTGAAGAATGCACCGGGTTTCAGATTCCTGCAGACATTGCTGACTCCCTGTCTTCATATGGCGGAATAGAGGGACTTATCCGTCTTTTGCCCTCCGAAGAAAGAATAGGTTTTATCTCTTCAATGTATCATGCATGTTCAGATCCTATCAGAGTTAAGATATTGTCTATGCTAAAGATTCAGCCTCTTTGCGTATGTGTGATTAAGTCCATAACTAAAATATCAGACTCCAAACTTTCATATCATCTAAATGTGCTTAAAAAAGCTGATCTTATTTATGGTGAACAAAGGGGAACCTGGATTATATATACGCTTACTGAAAAAGGAGAAAGAATTGCAGAGACATTTTCCTGAAAGTATTGAATAATATCCGGAATTGCATTTATCTGGTACGATTATGGTTTTCACCAAAAAGTTCTGGAATTTAAATAAGAAATTAAGTGAGTCGGAATTATGAAAATCGGATATCCATGTATCAACCGGAGTGTCGGATGTATATCCGGCAGAACATTTCGGCTGTCCTCATTTTCAAAAGAGAAGCAGTACGAAAAAACCGGCTTAAATCTTGACTGTCTTGGAAAAATTTTAGAGTATAATTATTCTCATAATATCTTATTTTTTAGAATCACCTCCGATCTTGTTCCCTTTGCTTCCCATCCTGTTTCAGACAGAGGATGGAAGAGTAATTTTAAGGAAAAATTAGCCGTAACCGGTAATTTCATCAGAAAAAATGAGATGCGGATATCAATGCATCCCGATCAGTTCAATGTTATCAATTCAAAGAAAAGCGATGTTGTTAAAAGAACATCTGCGGAGCTTTCGTATCACGCCGATGTTCTTGATTTGATGAAACTTAACACCTCTGCCAAAATTCAGGTTCATGTGGGAGGAGTATACGGGGAAAAAAAAGAGAGCATGGAAAGATTTGTAAAAAATTATTCAAATCTCCCGGAAAATGTCATAAAAAGGCTTGTAATAGAAAACGATGATAAAAGTTACACTCTTTCGGACTGTATAAAAATCAGCAGCGAAACCGGAATTCCTGTTCTGTTTGATTTCTTTCATCATTCTGTAAATTCATCAGGTGAGGGAATAGTTGCTGCTTTAGGTGAGGCATCTGATACCTGGCAGAAATCTGACGGAATTGCGATGACTGATTACAGCACGCAGATGCCGGGAGCAAGAAGAGGCAGTCATACACAGAGTATTGATATCAATAATTTCATGGAAATTCTTTCGGTTACAAAAGGATTTGATTTCGATATAATGCTTGAAATAAAGGACAAGGAGATAAGTGCCCTAAAAGCAGTTGAAATGGCCTTTAATGATACAAGATTTATCAGAGTAAACGGGCAGTACCATTAAAAACCGGTTATAATAACTTATTTTTCCGGATTTAATAAAACGATAAAAAGATCAGATTTTTTCGGGAATATTCGGAAAATACTTATCCTGTTTTAGGAAAAAGTATGAATTATGTCCGAAAAAGTTCTCATCGCCTACGCAACAAAATACGGCTCAACGAAAGATATTGCAGAGGCTATTGGTGAATCAGTAAGAGGGGAAGGGGTCTTAGCTGATGTTATGCCTGCAAAGGATGCCTTTGATATTGAATCATATGATCTTGTAATTGTCGGAAGTCCGGTATATGCCGGAAAATGGTTATCAGATGCGACAGGGTTTCTGAAAAGAAACAGTGACTCCTTAAAAGATAAGAAAGTCGCGTTGTTTGCGGCGGGTCTTACAATGAGTGAGGACACTCCTGAAAATCGTCTTAAGATGGAGGAATCACTAAAAGAGGCAAAGGAGTTTGTAAATCCTGTCTCTAAATATTTTTTCGCAGGAAAACTTGAATACAAATCTCTTCCACTGCCGATGAGGATGCTTGTTAAGGCGATGAAGGCGCCTGAGGGTGATTTCCGTGACTGGGAGAAGATTAGGGAGTGGGGCAGGAGTCTTTTAATCTGAATTTTTATTGAATTGTTTATTATCGAAGCAGTTTTGTTGACGGGAATTTCATATGATTTTATTTATCAGCCATTTTTTTACATTCTTCATATCTGAAACATCCGGTTTCATGATCATTGACCATTCCGACTGACTGCATGAATGCATACACAATGACCGGCCCCACAAAAGAAAATCCCCTTTTCTTCAGATCCCTGCTTATTTTCTCAGACAATTCAGTCTTTGCAGGCATTTCAAGTATTGACTGAAGAGAGTTATCTATGGGTCTTTCGCCAACGAAAGCCCAGATATATTTATCAAAAGATCCAAATTCTTCTCTTATTTTAATAAATGCGCCCGCATTCTTAATTGAAGAGATAATTTTTCTTCTGTTGCGTATGATGCCGCTATTCTGCATCAGTTCCTCAATCTTTGCATCATCATACGCTGCAACTTTGTCAAAATCAAAATCATCATATGCTTCTTTGTAGGCAGCTCTTTTTTTTAGAATAGTATCCCAGCTCAATCCTGCCTGTGCGCCTTCCAGTATCAGAAATTCGAATAGAATTCTGTCATCATGTAAAGGTACGCCCCAGTGAGTGTCATGATACTCAATTTCAAGATCGTTTGCATTTGCCCACCCGCAACGATGTTTCATGTATTTCTTTGAGACTTTAATGCAATTATGGGTTTTTAAAAAAGTATTTCGTTTCAATTTTGGAAGCTATTGGCATAGAAGGTTAGCTTTTGTTTTTACACTGGGAATTATTGCATTTATTGTATTTATTGCCACGAGATAATGTTTTGACACCGGGATGTTTATTGCAGCGATATTTGCATTCGGGATATGTGTTGTTATCCGGACGTTTTCGGAGACGAAAGGGAGAAAGATGGTTAAGGTGGATTGAGGGAGTGTGTGATCATTGTGAGTGGGGTAATGATTGGGGAGTGAGGGAAATTTTTTTGAGATAATAGTTTAATTTTTTTAGTGTGATAGGTAATTAAGATCTTATGAAATACATTTTCATTTCAAGGGGTAAATATTAAGATATCCAATAGAAGGTTCAAGAGAATCTAAAATTGAATTATAATTTTCAAAGCAAAAATCAATAAATCCATCTATCCCAGATTTTTTTACACTGAATCCTTTCATAATTGCATATTCCCAAACGGGTTTACATTCTTTTAACCATTTTTGAACTTCTTTATCTGTTACCTCTGCGTTCTTTCCACTTTGCACCGTATTATTATGAATTACTACCGAACATGTTAATAAGCAAAAAGTTGCAGCAGAATTCCAACCTTCTTTATTATTTGGATCTAGAATTTGAATATTTTTAAAACATTTATAAGCCTCAAAAAAATTATCTTGCAGCACCAGAATTGATCCTTTTCGATACCATGCCTTTATATAGGCTGTATTTAAAAAAATGGCTTGTTCGTAGCAGTCCAATGCTTCTGATAACATTTTTTTCTGGAAATATAAATTGCCGAGATTATACCAATGCATTTCGTTAATATTATTGAATATTGATTTTAAAATCTGGATTGCTTTATCTATTTCATTTTGCTCATTGCATATCACAAATTCAGCATATTTATTACTATGATCTGAATCATCCATTTGATCTAAGCAAGATTGGCAGATATATTTTGGGCCTGTGAGTTCACAAGATCCTTTTGATATTCCAGGGTATTTTACAGAATTGCAATCACTTTCGATGAATTTTCCACACAGATAGCACGTTTTATTTATATAATTAGTAATACCTGGCTCAATATTATTGGCTTTAGTTAAATCTTCAATAGCTCCATTATTATCGTTCTGTAATTCTTTTATTGTACTTCTTTCAACATAAGCATCGGCAAAATTTGGATATAAGTTAATAACATGATTTAATACTTCAATGCCCTCATTGGATTTTTGACAATTATTAGATACTCTTCCAATATCACCTAAAGTTCTACCTTGCAAATAGAGAAGATAAGGACTATCTAGATATTTTTCAAGACCTTTTTCACAAATTATAATTGCTTCATCATATTGCCCAATCATTGATTTTCGCAATGCGCTGGTTCTATAATTCATTTCAAGAGGATCAACTACATATTTATAAATCCAATGAGTGGGTTGTTCAATCTCCTGTTTCTTGATGTATTCCATTGAGAAATGTGTTTCGTCTATTGGAAAAAGGTCATTACAAGTTTTATCAATATTTTTTAATGCATAATGTATTTCATGAGGACATGGTAGTTCATATTCGCTATTATTCCCATGACCTTTTTTGAATCTTTTGAAAAACCCCATTTTTTAGGATTACAATTTGTATTATAAAACTGTTTGTCTCTATAAAAAATCTTGATATTATCACATATGAGGGGGACATAAATCAAAAGATAACTATAACCCAAAACAAAAATGCGAGGGGAGGGATTCGAACCCACGAATTCCTACAAAACGGGATCTTAAGTCCCGCGCCTTTGGCCAGGCTCGGCAACCCTCGCTTATAATTTCCAGATTACTGGACTATACATATTAGACATCCTTGGAAAAAAAGATAACGGATTTGATTCTGTGAAAGATGTGTTCTCTCACACTAAAATGAAGTATCCGACAATTGAGAATACGAATGCCAGAATCAGTATTGTAAAGCCTAATGGTGCAATAAAGGTCAGCATGGCGTTTACAGTACTTGCAAGCTGTGATATCCTGTGCGAACCAAAGACAGTTATTCCCTCACACCACGCAGTTGTTGCGCCGCACTCTGCAGGTGAGAGATCTAAAAGTGCTTCCTCTACCGCTCTGACTACAAACGGAAGAATCTTTTCAGCCTCAATGCGGCAGCCAATCGGATTTTTGCCGCTTACAGTGTTGACGACATGTGAGTCAGTTGTCATAAGTTCGCACTCATCAACAATCTCAAGTATTTTGTTCCTTAAAATGTCGCGAACACCGTTTTGCATATTATTTCCGTCAAAGAGAACATATGCCGTTGTATTATTTCCTGTCCTTACAACAAGGGCCTGAATCCCAATATCCCCGAACCCTTCCATGCGTGTAAAGGGAACATCCACATGTGAAACTCCTGCCTTAAATTCCGACCTGTTCTCTTTTAATGCCGCATCTCCTGCGAGATCACAGGCTTTCATATATTCAAATGCTGTGTGGGAAGCAGGCATAACAGGGCTTGCAACTTCAACCATGCAGTTGTGTGCATCGACAAAAGCCACATGATTAAATCTCTTATGACCCTCGGACATAATTGAGAGACCTATAGGATAATCGATATCCTCTGTCATTTCGGGGTATCTTGTGCTTACAAGTAAAAGTGCATCCCCAAAAGGCTGTGCAAGAACCTGAACCGACCCGTATTTGTATCGGACTGATTCTCCTGCAGTGTTACTGTAGACAATATCTTTCTTTGTCTTTTCGATAGCTGCAACAACCTTTGGAATTTCATTTTCAGATACCAGATTGAAGTCGTGAGTTGCACATCCGTGAGGAACAAGTGTTTCTCCTCCGAGTGATTCATGTATCACTTTGGGGAGATTCCCGCCGCCGATCTCACCCATAGGGCCGGGATGAAGATTTGGGACAGTGAATAAAATATCCTTTTTTCCTTCTCTTTTGAAGAAGAGAGTGACCTGCGGGACGTAGACTTCTTCTCCTATCTCATGGAAAAATTCTTCAAGTGCCTTTGAGCCGTCTGTATTGTGCGCAATAAACGCATTGATGAAATTAAGGGCACTTATATGGAAATTCTTTCTCAAAGGTCTTTCAACAAGCCACAAAAAGAGAATCACACCTGCACCGAAGAGCAGGTGAATAAGAATGGCGTAGAGGGTAAATATCATACCAAAATAGTATGTTCCAACAGCGACCGCACAAACACTCTGCAGGAGTGCCGGAAACACCATATGTGACATCTTGTAATCTGCGATTGCCACAAGGACGATTAAGCGGATACCAAAGACAAAACCAAGGGATACTGCAAATAACAGTGGAAAAATTCCTTCAAAAATCAGTAAAACAGGGAAAAGACTGATAATTATTGAGAAGACTGTACATGCAAGCGCTAAAAGCGCCGACCTGTTCCATGTTATTTTCCTGCCGAAAATTTCGACAACCGGTTTTGTCAGAATAAATGCGATAAGAGCGGGGATGAAAAACCCGAATATTCCAAAATGCTGGATTTCATGGTTTCTGAGAAAACTTGCGATGTCAAGGACAAGACCAAGGAAAAATATTATTGAGAGTGAACGTGGCCATGACGGGGCCAGGAACAGAAATTTACTCAGACCTTCAATCTTTGATTCGCCTATCGGTGCCATATTATTTGTTTCTCCTGTTTTTGGTACACTATGCACCTGTTTGAAATCATTTTACTATATAGTTTATAAGTCGCCGAAATTATCTTTATACCGCTTTGACATTATCTCCCAGTCGGGAAGATTTGTCTGGCAGCCTGTTTCTTCAACAACAAAAGATGCCGCAGTTGTTCCTACTTTGCAGCATGTAACTTCAGGATATCCCATTTTGTATGCCGTTAAAAATCCTGCCCTGTATGCATCGCCGGCACCTGTCGGATCTGCAAGTTTAACAGAAACCGCAGGTATTTTTTTTACATCGCCATTCATATGCAGTTCGCTTCCGTCCCCTGACATCGTAATTACAGATACAGGTATTTCTTTTAGAAGCTCGCTCTTTGTAATTCCAATCTTTTCACACATTCCCTTTACTTCGTGATGATTTGCAAAGAGTATGTCAATATTGCCGGTTATGGATTTGAGCTGTTCCTTTGAGTAATTTATAAGATCCTGACCCGGATCAAATGATGAGAACTCTGCTTTTTCCGCAACCTTTGCATTAAACTCCGGATCAGCAGTTGCCATATGGACAAATTCCTCTGACGGAGCAGTTTCTGTTGTAAAAAGCTCTGATGCACCCCATTCAAATACTGTTGTCTGATCACCTGAAAGATCATTGAACAGATAGCAGGTCGGTGTGTTCTTATCTTCTGATATGAAAAGCTGATTACAAACGCCTATCTGTTTTAACCAGTTTTCAAACGGACTGTTTTTAAAATCCTTACCTACAGCGCTTATCAGTTTAGTCTTTCCGCCCAGAACAGCGATGCCTGCTGCAATATTTGCCGCACCGCCGCCAAAATAGACTTTATGATCCAAAACCGGAACCGAACTGTGTCTTTCCGGAAGCTTTGGAACTGTAAATATATGATCAATTGCAGTATGACCTACAACTGATATCATGCTCAAATCTCCTTTACTTCAACCACTTTAAGCGGTATGTCGCGGAGTGCTTTTCCGATTACTGATTTTGCAATTCTGCTTGCGTGTTCTTCCGTTTCCGCCTTAAAGACTTTCATCTCAAGAATAAGACCTACAAGTCCGACGTTTGCGACAACGAGTGCATTGTTTAATAAATCCTCACAAAGCGGGCATTCAAGCTGACCTATTTCAATTTCCACAAATTTTGCGGATGGATTTAAGCGCTTTCCGGCTTCACTAATTGCAATACCTATTGCGTCATCAAGGCCTTCTACATCCTTAACAACCCATGCTGATTCCAGCGTTACAAGATAATCTGACATTTTTTTTTTCTAACCTGTTTTTTCTACCATGTCTCTTCATGGATATGTTCGTGTATCGGCATTCTTTCCATGCGGCATTCCGGAAGTCTGCCATGACCTACTGCCAGAAGTGCCACAGGCCTTGCATGATGCGCAAGACCGAGAATTTCTGTAACTGTTTGATCATCAAAAGCCCCTGTCCAGCATGTCTGAAGCCTTATTGCGTGTGCCGCGAGCATCATGTATGTCGTGGCAATAGCTGCATCCTCAACTGCATAGAGAATACCTCTTTCGCCGTACTGTGACATTGAACGGACGTAATTTGCACAGACCGCAAGAATAACAGGTGCGTCTTTTATGTGCTCCTGATTAAATGCGGCATCAGAGAGATCCTCTTTTAAACCCTCATCAGTAATAATCACAACATCCCACGATTCGCGGTTTCCTGCACTGGGTGCTGTGCCTGCACATTTAATGATATAATTAATTTCATCTTCCAAAACAGGACTGTCTGTAAAATCTCTTACAGAAGATCTTGTGCTGAGAAAAGTGTGAAACTCAGACGAATTCATTTTCGGATAGCACCTGCCACGCCTGTTGTGCGGGAGTTGTGGCTTTTGTTATTGCACTGCCTACAGCCAGTTGCACATCATCGAAGTCTTCATTATCAATCATGCTCTCTGTCTGCTCCAAAATACCTGATGCGTCTAAAAATTCCTGTTTTCCTGAGGCCTTGTGGGCCATGACAAGATCATGTTCTATAGCACCAATAAATATTTTAACAATCTTTTTTGCTCCGGATTTCTCCGCGCCTTTTAATTCATATAAGACTGCTATCATCTGGGAAGCAGTAATTAAATTTGTTTTGACGCGTTCTGCAAAAAGATAATTCTGGATTGCTTCTTTTGGATTCATCTCAATAAACCTACCTTTATTCTCTCAATAGAAAAATGAGGCTGTTTTTTTATAGCCTCAGTTTGTCTTATTTGGACTTGGCTTTTGCACCTTTAATTGATGCTGCAGAGCGCTTAATACGCCTTCTGAAGCGTGGGTCTACCTGGGGAGTGTTGCGTGAATTGCGTCCTCCTCTGGCTCCTCCTCCTCTTCTTCCGCCGCGCTGTGCATCCTGTGTTTTCTGAATTGCTCTCTTAAGTTTTGCACCTGACTTAAAGCGCTGGTTTGGACCTGGCTTTTTGTAAGTTCCCTCTTTAGCCGGGACAAGTCTTAGCTGGCCTGATACACTCTTAATCTGAGTCCATGAGGTTATACCTGTTTTTCCCATTTATAACACTTCCTTGAATTTTAATTATTACAATCAGACATTTACTGTGCGATAACAGTCTTTGCCTCGATTGCCTTGGATTTGATTACCTCAACACGGCGTGTCGGGTGAATCAGTTTTATGCTCTTAAAGATATCACGTGAGATCTCGCCCATAACCATGTCTTTTACGAACTGGTAGTAGGTCTGCTCTTTTGCTTTGCTGAGTATGTAGTTTGTGATCTCTTTTCTGATTGCGTGTTCCTGGCTTGCATCTGCACGGTTGATTGTGAAGCATGTTGTTGTAACACGGATCTTTCTGCCGTCGTTTGTTGTTGCCAGAACTATACTGTCGATTCTTGAAGTTCGGCGTTTTACCATTGCACGGAGGTAGTCTTTTGTGACTTCATGTCCTGCAAAGTCTGTGTATGCTGCATCGCCTGCAACTTCAGTAACCTTAAATCTCATCTTGATGTTCTGCTTTGAATAGTCCTGTGTCATCTCACCGAGTGTTGTCTGCATAACACGACCATAGACTTTCTCAGGTTCATTTGCAATTGTATCTCCGAGGTAAATCTTGTCAAATACTTCGGGTGAATACACCTTGAACCATTTTTTTGCTTTCCATCCTTCTACTCTTCTTCCGATTTGTTTTCTTCTTGCCATATTTTCACCTCAAATATATGCTGTGTCCATTAAATCCTGCTGTTTTTTTATATCAATCTGAACTTCTGTCTTCATTTCGAAACACATCCGCATATTTCCTCTGCGACTGAAAGATTCATTAGATAATCATCCACCGACGCAATGACGGAGCGAAGTTTGTCTCCGTTTATTTTCCACACCACGCAGTTTTCACCTGTTTTTGTTGTCATTGATGAAAGGTTGTCTGCTTTTAAGGATTCAGCGATACATTCCGGATATTTGTGGTATGTGGTCACTGTTCCTGTGATTTTCATCATCTAAGCAAAAGCCTCCTTTAATCCTTCTTTGAACTTTAACAGTCCGTCCTTTTCAAAGGTTCCGCCTGCACGGGATATGTGTCCTCCCCCTGTGCCGCCTGACTTTTCTGCCATGTTTTTCATGAATTCAGACAGGTCATAATCAACACCGAAAGGACATCTGGCAGATACTGAATATTTTTCACCGGATTTCACTACTACAAATACCGGTGTATCATACAGACTGTCATATGCAAGTGAATCTGCAACGCTGCTTGCTGTTGTCGGGTCAGATACCTCAAAGAGTGGAATTGACTCTTCGATTTTCTGTGTATTTTTTATTGCGGATATGACGTTTAAGCGGTGTTTTATTGCAATGTCCCATGCTTCTTCCACACCCTGTGTTAACCTGAGGCAGAGTGTTACTCCAAGACCGCCTCTTTTTGAGAGGCCGCATGATTCAACAACTGCCGCCATGCTGTGTGCATCATGTATTACTCCTCTTTCAAGTTCATACATGTCTCCCCAGAGGGATTGCATGGCTTTGTCGTTAGTTTCGGGTGCGATTTTAAGTATGACGTCTGAAAGCAGGGTATCGTAGCTGCATTCCTGTTCTTTTACAGATCTGTTAAGAATATCTTTTACAGCTCCTTTTTCTCCGCTTATGCCGCGTAGATAAGGATCAATTGCTGTGTAGAGTTTCTCTTCAAGATTCCTCCCTGCAAGTGGAATTCCCCTGTCAGGTACAATGAACTGGTTGGCAATTCCTTCGTTTACGATCTCCTGGTTCTTTCCTGCAATATTTTGCCTGTCACCTATAATTCCAAGCAGTGCAAGTCCGCATAAGTCTCTGTTGTCCCCCATATGGTTTGCTACAATATATGCAACGCCTGAGGCAGAGAGTTCTTTTTCTCCGTCAATTCCGCAAAGTCGCGGATTTGCGTGGTATTCCCCATTGAAGCAGGGTACATGATGATCCACAACCATTACTTCTTCCGGCAGGTCTTCTAAACAAGCCCCGAAGTCGCACAGAAGTGTGACCTCATCTTTTTTGATATCTTCATGAGAGATTCGGTCTTTAATTGTCAGATGAAATTTTTTTCCCATTCTGTTTAAAGCATGACACATTATCGTAGCCGAAGCTATTCCGTCCGCGTCATGATGGCCGTATACTCTCAGATGATCAGATTCGGACAGTTTGTCCGCAATGTGACCTGCAGCGGATTCTATGGACATATATCAGAAATTATCTTGATAACAGGAACTCCGCTGTTTCCGGCTTGTATGCCCAGCCCTTTGGCATTTTACCGGTTCTCACGTAGTATTTGCCAAGTCTTCTGACTTTTGCCTCAGTAAGATGAAGCTGGCGTTTGTTGTGTACATCCTTTTTGTTCTCGGCGATGTGTTTTCTCATACCAAGAGCCTTTACAATAAGGTTTCTGAGATCCTCAGGAATATCTGATTCAAGGCCATTTTCTGCAAGGATTTGTTCCATACGTTTTCCGGTTGCAAGTTTTATACTTGGAACACAGTGCTTGTCACGTAGAACAAGTCCTATCTGTGCGCTTGACATACCGTTTTTTCTGAGATCTATGATAATTTTCTCAATTTCTGCTGTGTCCGTGTTGGACCATTCAGGTGCCTCTGTGCGAAGCGGACATACTGAACCAGATGTTCCGCGTCGGCGGGCATGCATTCGTGCCATTGTTCACCACCTTAATTATAAGATACTTCAAAAAAACCGTTTTGGCTTTTTTGAGCTTCTAAACATCACTGATATAATGATGTTTAGTTTTATATGAAAAATTCTCTGTGATTTTTTCACGGTTTTGATTCAAAAACGTTTTCTTTCCACAGGAAAGTTGACGTTTTTACTAAGACATTCACGAAAAATTCGTTAAAGTCCTGCAAGTCTGCATGTAAGTCCAAAAAAAGTCATTACTGACTATTTTTGTAATCCCAAAGCCCGCTTAGGGGCAGTATCTTTTTTAATTCAAGACACGTCGGACTTACACTAAAGTCAGCACCGTATTTCATGTGCTATATATTAAATCGATATATGGCATAATAAAAGCATCGTATTTCCTGATAAATTCGTTTTTTTTATTATTGTTAATTTTCCTGATGATAAGAACAATATTTATGGTTTAGTAATTCCAATCGGGAAACAGAGTATTATCTGCGGTAATAGTCTAGCGGCAGGACAGTGGCTTCCCAAGCCTCTGACCCGGGTTCGATTCCCGGTTATCGCATCTTTTTTTTATTTGACTGAATGTTTAAAAACCATTTTTTTAGTTATTAAAAAGATATAATTATCCTAAAATACAAGATAGATTCACAACAAATGACAAATTCGGAAATATATGCTATCAGCATTTTAAGTGAAAACTGCCAGGGGGTATTAAGGGATGTATCTGAGGTTATGGTGTCACATGGTGCGAACATAGTTCTTGCACAGGCATCTGTCCTTCCGACAGGCATTGAAGGTGAAAGTTCTTTTATCTACTTTGAATTTGAAAATGTGGATGACATAGATTCCTTGTCTTCTGATCTGTTGGAACTGAAAAATATCCATTCAGTAAAGGCATATCAGCCGCTTTCAAAGATATTTGGTAAGAGAATTATTATTGTCGGAGGCGGGGCACAGGTGGCACAGGTTGCGATGGGTGCCGTTAATGAGGCAGACCGCCATAACATTCGCGGGGAAAGAATTTCTGTCGACACTATTCCTCTTGTCGGAGAAAAGGACCTTGCTGCAACAATTGATGCGGTATGCCGTCTGCCAAGAGTTGCCGTGCTTGTACTTGCAGGTTCACTTATGGGAGGATCAATATCCGAATCAGTTGAAAAAGTACGTTCATCAGGTATACCTGTAATTTCACTTCGGATGGCCGGTAGTATACCAAAGCATGCTGATCTTATTGTTACTGATCCTATTCAGGCCGGTGTTTTTGCAGTAATGCATTCCAGTGATCTTGCGGTATTTGACATAAATCGTATCAGGGGGCAGCAATTTTGAGAACAAAGATAGATGAAGCTGTTTCTGTCCTGCATCGTGACGGTCTGATAGTCTATCCCACCGAAACTGTATATGGCCTTGGTTGTGATGCATTTTCGGATAATGCAATCCACAGGGTATATGAGGTTAAGAAAAGGCCTTTATCAAATCCTGTTTCCATAGCTGTCTGTGATCTGGAAATGGCTCTTGCGGTAACTTTAATGAGTGATTTTGAGCAGGAATTCATGGAAAAATTCCTGCCGGGCCCGGTTACGGCAATAGTTAAGGCTAACAAGTGTATACCCTCTATTCTGACCGGAGGGACGGGATATATAGGAATACGAATGCCTGACAATGAGACTGCCTTAAAAATTATAAGTGAGTTTGATGCTCCCATTACATCAACAAGTGCCAATATTTCCGGCGGAAAAGCACCTGTGGAGTTTAGTGAGATTTCTGTTGTTTATGATCTCTTTATAGACGGGGGAATTCTTCCGGGGACTCCCAGCACTGTTGTGGATTTGGTAAATAAAAATATAATACGGGCTGGAAGAGATATTGAAGCGATTGGAAAATTTCTTGCAGAAAAAGAATAATTTATGGAATTTTAAGGAATAAGATGGAAAAAAATTATGAAAAATATTTTTTCATGGTTTTATTTTAAATTATGGAATTTTTGTTTATGAAAGCGATAAGACTTCGGGATTTTATTGAGGATAAAGATGGTTGTCTTTATGCTGTGTCGGCTTATGATAATGAGAAAAAGGCAGGATGCGTTCTTAGATATGTTCCTGATGAGAACGGGGAAAGAATTTCAAGATATGGTATAAGATATAAAAAATACGATTTTGAACCTGCATTTGAATACATAAAAAAGCACAAACCTGAATATCTTGATATTGTTCACCGCGTTCCGTTAGGGGACATAAAAAGAGTTCTAAAACCTGAAGATGAGGTTGAAAGTATTATGGCAGGAGACCTGCGTGTTTTGAGACTTTCAGAAATATTCGGGGTTCCAAAAGGTACTTACGGGTGCACCGGTTCTCTTCTCTGCGGTCTTGAGAATGAGGCCTCTGATATTGATATGGTGGTTTACGGGAATTTTTGGTTTTTAGCCCAGAAAAATTTGATTGAGGCTGTAAAGTCCGGCAGAATAAAAGCACTTTCGGATAAGATGTGGGAGAAGGTCTACAATAAGCGTGTCCCTGAGATTGATTATGAGACATTTGTTCTGCATGAGAAAAGAAAGTGGAATCGGGGGGAGATCGACGGTACTTATTTTGATCTGCTTTACACCCGCGGATATGAGGATGTAAATTCGGTCAATATTGTAAAGGGTCCTGTTCTTGGCAAAAAAACAATTGAGGCCAGAGTCACCGATGCATCCCTGTCATTTGACAGTCCTGCTGTATATTCTGTTGATCATCCTGAAATTTCAAGAGTATTGTCCTTTACTCATACATACAGCGGGCAGGCTCTGAAGGGTGAAATTATTGAAGCCTGTGGTATTATGGAAGATCACGGAGATGAAAAATGGCTTGTGGTCGGTACAACCAGAGAGGCAAAAGGGGAGTATATAGTCTCAAAAACATTAATTAAAGAAAAATTGTAAGAACATCCTGATTTTATCAGGAACATAATTAAAAATTAAAAAAAAAGTTTTTTAAAAAAATTATAATTATGCAACTTTTGAGAGACCTTTTAGATCTGTTTGTGTGTTAAACACGGTCAGATAGTCTTCTTTGCCGTCTGCAACTGAAGTGAAAACCATGAATCTGTCATTTACATTGACATACTGCGTTATTACATTTTCAATTTTATCAGTTATAATCCAGCCGGGAAATCCCTGAACTGTTGTCTTTTTAAATGAAACATCAGGTGTATCAAGTTCCATATAGGTATCCCATGTTGCCATATATCCGACATTTTCTCCGGCAGTATCCTGTATGATTACATCAACTACTGCTTCTCCGCCAAGCTTTTGTTCATATGTTTTTGAAACCCAGCTCCATGTGTAACCTCCATCACTCGTCTGAAGTCCCACTGCTTCTCCGCTTTCCCAGTTGCCTGTCGCAGTTGGCAGATATTGCTTTAGAACTGAGTTGTGGATCGCTTCACCGGCAACTACTGTACCTGTGGATCCCTGGACTGCCGGTGCCTGAGTCTGTTCAACTGACTGGGGTGCCGCAGTATCGCCGGAACCTGTGCAGCCTGCTGTTAATACAAAACACAATACTATAAATGAGAGTGAAAGAATTTTCACTTTTTTAATAACATTTTCATCCATAAAAATATGACCTCCGTTACCATTTCAGATTTATAGCATACACAATATATAATAATATCTTCATTGAATAAAGATTGATTTAGATCATTTCTGAAAGTTTTACAGGCCCGTTTGAGCATTTATCTTTTAGATAACAATTTTCACAGGGCAGATTTTTATGTTTTGCAGGAATATTTCCTGATATTATCTTTTTTGCCTGCTTAATGGCAGATAAGGCATCTCTTCTGTCTCTTGGGGAAACTGTACATACCCTTGAGATTCCGGATGGGATATATTCAAGGATTATCTCTTCAGCATCTATTCCGAGAGATTCTCTGGCACAAAGTGAGAAGCATGCACAGCGGACTCTGTCAGCTTTATAGACTCCTGTCTCCGGTGCAGGGCTCAGTCTTGTAAGGGCAAAATAAGGTTTTTCATCAAAATACCTGTCAACTATGCCGTGTATTCCAAATTTTTTTGAAGAAACCCTGACATCGTTTTGCGATGCCGCTGACCATCGTGACAGTCTGCAATTATTTATCCATGTGTTATACAATTCATAATATTCAGAGGAGATTTCCGGATTAATTATTCTTATTTCATCCCATATTTCATCAGGCAGAATCTCTTCGCCAAGATGGTATGATATCTGCTTAGCCAGAGTGTAATTTTCAGGTTCTTTAAGATTTTTATTATTTTGTTCAAGTATGAATCGTATGGGGCAGATATGGCATGAGACAACGGATGAGATTTTTAATGATTCCATTATGATATTCCTCGAATTTTTCAGGCGATATAAAAAATCCTTATCTGTTCTAAGATAAATAATATGGTATGGAAAAACGCGATATTGCAGTAAACCTGCCACAGGACCTTGATCCTGTATATGCAAACCGGATTCAGGTTGCATACAAGGATGATGAGTTCACATTTGTTTTTCTTCACGAAATTCCCGGGACAAATCATGCGAGGGCTAAAGCAATTGTGTCAATAAGCCCTAAGCATGCGAAGAATTTCTCAGAAGTTCTTTCAAAGACTGTTTCTGATTATGAAGCCAAATTTGGGGAAATAAAAGGGGTTGTGGAGTCAAAAAACGGCTCTGATTCGGGTGTTACAATCAGGGGTTACTCCTGATAAGTCATTTGTGGGTTTTATCAAAGCAGGATTCAATCCACCTGTTTTATAATTTTTTAAAGAAAAGTTATACAGGCATAATCATAATTTTGCCGTTGTGGCTTAGAGGTATAGCGGCTGATTCGTAATCAGCAGGTCGGGGGTTCAAATCCCTCCAACGGCTTATTTTGTTCTGTTTTCTTGTTTGCAGAACGACAGCCCCCTTCAAGCATACCGCTTTGGGTACGCTCTGGGGGTGGGATAACGACAATATCTTAATAATTCAAAAAAAAAAGAAAGTTAATATTTTTTTGTTGAAAAGGTTTAATTTTTCATTTATTAATTTAATTCAGTCCCACAACAGCCTTGTGTAAAAGGTCAATTGTTCTTTGAAGAGCCCATCCTGCATCTTTTAAATGGTGATAGATCTCTCTTTTTTTAAGTGCCTCAATTGCGTTATCGTTATTTAAAATCATAGTCATGCCTGAGATATAAAAGTCATCAATCTCATGCATATGCCGCCTGGCATCTCTTATCTTTTTTTCAACCGTGATTCTGTCAGATTTCATTATTGTGACTGCTTCAGCCATACTTTTTGTACCGCTGTGAAGTGCACCGGCCATATTTAAAATTGCATCATCGGGTGCAACTCCGAATGCGTACATCTCTTTTGCAGTCTCTTTTGAGTAGTTGAGAATATAATCCATATTTCTTGACAGAGTGTATATGTCCTGCCTGTCAAAAGGCGTTGAAAATGCATTGATTAATTTTTCCTCCATATCATGCCGCATACTGTCAGCATCAACCGCATTTTTTTCAAGATCAACCGGTTCTTTAACAGGATTGTTCTCAAGCCATTTACAAAAGCATTCCACGCCACTAAGTGTCATTTCCGCCTGTTTGGCAAGCATAATCTCAAAATTATACTCTCTTGGAAAGATAGAATTGAAAATGCTGTTTTTTTTCTTAATCCACTCTTTTGTTTTTATCTTCATTTTTAAGAAACTCCTGCCAGGGATGAGATTGCAATATAGATTATTGAAGATATAAGCATCGTAATAGGAATAGTCATAATCATCGCAATAATTATATCTTTTCCTACTGACCACTGAACCTTTTTCGGGTTTTCTGCTGCACCTGCTCCAAGTACAGACATGGATATAATATGTGTTGAGGATACAGGAGCACCTGCCAGTGTTGAGAGTGCTATTGAGATACCGGATGAGATCTGTGAATCAAAAGAGTGTATTGGTTTTAGTTTAAAAATCCTGTTTCCAAGTGTCTTCATAATTCTCCATCCTCCTCCAAGAGTTCCGAGTGTAAGGAATACAGCACACATTATCCGTACCCAGAGCGGAATGTCAAGAGTTGCGGATTCTCCGGCGGCAAAAAGAACAAGGGCAATTATCCCAAGCTGTTTTTGTGAGTCGTTTGCGCCGTTACTGAATGCAATGACAGCTGCTGCCAGCCAGTTCATTCTGATAATTTTTTTATTGATTGATATTTTCCTGTTTTTTAAGATCAACATCGATGATTTATGGAGCAGATAGCTTCCAAAAAGACCAATTAATACCGAAACAATCAAAAAAATTAGAATTTTGACAAGACCTGCCAGTTCATGTGAAGAGGATAAGAGTTCATTAAAACCCCAGTATACACTGTTTATTCCCTCTCCTGCAACAGCTGCACCGATAAGACCGCCAATTAATGCATGAGTGGATGATGAGGGAAGGCCGAATTTCCAGGTAAAAAAATTCCATAAAGTTGCACCGGTGATTGCCGCAAGCATTACCAGTACAACCTTTACGCCTGAATCAACCGATATAAGTCCGGAAAGTGTAAATGCAACGGCACTTCCTCCAAGCAAAGCACCCAGTAATGTCATTGCTGCAACAAATGATATTCCCTGTCTGGGTGTTGCAGATCTGGATGCAATAAATGTTGCAGCTACTGAGCTTGCATCCTGAAATCCGTTTGTAAATGTAAATGCAAACGCCAGAAGCACGGTAATGAGAGTTATTCCAAACATAAAAAACCCGGAGATTGGTTTTATTTTATAATGTCCGCAATTTCATATTTGGAGATCATTGGGCTATTCAACCTGATTATGATTTCTCAGGGTAGATCTGTAATCATCAAATGATAAAAAGCGGATTATCTCTTTTATATGGATGTTAATTTCAGATTTAAAAAATGTTTAGTTGGTTTTTATGCTTTCTGTAAGGTCACTCATATAAACGCCTGAACCGAGCCACCATTCGTCATTTACAGGAAGTACATATCCCAGTTTTAATTCCGGTTTGTTATCCTTTGCCGGATTTTCCCATCCGAACACAACAAACCCCCCTCCGATTTTGGCTGTCTTTGATAGCATTTCAATCGAATGAACTCCGTATGGTCCGACTTTTCCCCAGAGGTTTTTACCGATGTATTCTGTAAAATATGGATGTGCCAGAAGGTTTCCCTCATAATCATATGCATATATATAACGGTCCCCGTCTGTGAAAGTTCCGTTTTTCCTGCTGATCTCTTCAATAGCTCTTTCTTTTCCATTTTCTTTTGCGTATTCAACTGCAGATTTCGTAAGATCTATCTCATTTTGAATAATTTCAGGCATTGCACCTGTTTTTGGATCCTTAAATTCAGAAAGATATATTCCTGAACCTATCCACCATTCTTTGTCTATCTTTTTTACGTAGCCAATCTTTGGTTCATAAGAAAGCTCAGCACTCTCATTTATTGTTCCTGTTGTAGTTGGTGAAGGATACATGTACATTATAAATCCGCTGCCTTTATCTGCTATATCTCTGGCTGCTTTCACAAACAAAAGGCCGTTTGCCGTTGTCCAGTTCAGACGGTTTGTCCCTGTTTTCTCTTTTTGATACGGATGTGCGAGCAGGTTTCCTTCAAAGTCATATGCATATATGTAGAGGTTATTATCTGAGAACTGTCCGCTTTCGGTGTTAAAAATTTTTAATGCAGCATCTTTGCCGTTTTCCTTTGCATATTTTTCAGCTGTATCAACAAATTTTATCAGTGTCTGTTCACCTCCGGCCAAATCCGGAGGCAGTTTTTCAGAGGTGTCTTTTTCATCTGGATTAAGTCCTGTACATCCTGAAGTGAAAAGGACAGATAAAAAGATTAACGAGATGAAAAAATATCCTGATATTTTTTTAATAGATAATTTCATTATTTTTCTGTTTATTGCATATATAAGAAAAATCTATTTATTTCACATTAATCTGGAAATGATATTGACAGTGGTTTTCTTTCCAAAAATAAATCCAACAGATTTAATAATCAATAATACAAATATGGTAGAGCACGATTCTAAGGGCTCGTGGTCTAGCTGGTTATGACGTCGCCTTTACACGGCGAAGATCTTGAGTTCGAATCTCAACGGGCCCACTATTTTTAAACAAATTTTAAAAAAATTAAGAATAAATCTATTTGAACAAAAAATGTGTTCTATCATTGATAAGGAAAAAATAATATCATGAAATTTGATCATCAGGAGATAATTCTTCTTTTTATATCAGTTGTTGCCGGTTATTTTGCAGGAAATTTTCATCCTGTCTTTCCGCTTTCGTTGATAATTTTTGCAATTACAATAGTAATAGTCTATTATACCGGCGATTTTCTCCTTAAAAAGATCAGAATGAGATAGATTTCCGTAATATTCCTTTTTACCATAAACAATATTTAGTGATTAAATATCAAAAACGATATCTGCGGTAATTTTATCATTTTTCCGGCTGTAATAGATTCTGATGTCAGATTCTAAATATAGCCCCGCAAAAGGATATTTATCTTTAGATAAATTTTCAAAGAATAAATCAGGGGAAAGTAATTCTTTTGAATTTATCATTGGTGGTGAGTTTAGAAGGAGCAAAAATCTCCTTAATGTGATATATCCTTACACGGGGGAAGTTTTTTCGTCTGTATATCTTGCATCAGAATCAGATGCCGATGATGCAATAAATGCTGCAGGATTGGGTTTTAATCTGACAAAAAAACTAAAATCCTTTGAAAGACGGGAAATTCTTGAAAGACTTGCAGATTTAATGTGGGATAAGAGAAAGGAATTTGCTGAAATTCTGATAAAAGAGGGCGGAAAGGTCCGTGATCTTGCTGAGGGTGAAGTACAAAGAGCAATTGAGACGATAAAAATCTCTGCTGAAGAGTCAGTAAGAATTGGCGGAGAACTGGTTCCTCTTGACAGAACTCCTCAGGGAGCAGATCATATCTGTTTTACAAAGCGTTTTCCTATTGGAGCTGTACTTGCAATAACTCCCTTCAATTACCCGCTAAATCTTGCCTGCCATAAGATAGGGCCTGCAATTGCGGCAGGAAATTCATTCCTACTAAAGCCGGCATCGAAAACACCGTTATCCTCACTTCTTTTGGGAGATCTTATACTAAAGGCCGGATATCCGAAAAGTGCGGTAAATGTTCTTCCCTGTTCGTCAGAAGTTGCTGAAAAGATGGCTTCTGATGACAGGATAGCTTTTTTAAGCTTTACAGGAAGTCCTGATGTCGGCTGGCATTTAAAAACAGTTACAGGCAGAAAAAAGGTCAGCCTTGAGCTTGGCGGGAATGCTGCAGTAATTGTTCATGAGGATGCCGACTTAAATTATACTGCCGGAAAAATCTTTACAGGTGTAACTTCAAATGCAGGTCAGGTCTGTATTTCAGTCCAGAGGATATTTGCCCATCGGAGTATTCATGATGATTTGCTCTCTCTTCTGAAAGAAAAGTTTGATAGTGCAAGGCCCGGGGATCCTTATGAATCAGGAGTACTGCTTGGCCCCATGATATCGGAAAGCTCAGCAACTGATGTGATGAAAAAAATAAACAAAGCAATTGAAGGTGGTGCAAAACTGGTATCAGGGGGCGGGTGCAAGGGGGCTGAGCTCATGCCTTCTCTGCTTAAAGGAACAAACCCCCGGATGTCTGTTGATTCATCAGAAATATTTGCGCCCGTTGCAACAATCTCGGAATATGAAAATATAGAGGATGCGATAGAAGCGGCTAATAATTCACTATTCGGCCTTCAAACCGGGATTTTTACAAAAGATATCGGAAATATAATGAAAGCCTTTGAAGATATTGAAGCCGGGGGGGTAATTATCAATGATATTCCTACATTCCGTGTAGACTGCATGCCATACGGTGGTATAAAAATGTCCGGTCTGGGCCGGGAAGGGCCGCGTTATGCAATTGAAGAGATGACTGAGATGAAGACTTTGATAATAAACAATCTCAAAAAAAATTATGCCTGGTAATTGATATAATTATAATTTATCTCATCGGTTGTGAGTGCCCTGTCATAAAATGCAAAATCGCCTATGTCACCCTCATAGTAAAAATAATTAGAGGTTGTTGCACCCCATTCCTGTTGACCTATATGCAGATTCTGGTTGTTTCCGGTAATATCTACCGACTGGTCTCCGCCTGAAACGGCCGGGGCACCTATGACATTTGAAATATAAAACTTATAGTCGTAATTAGTTGTGTCAATATAGATGCTTGCACTTTCATCCTTTACTACCAAAGTAAGGTATGACCACTGGTTGGGATCTAAATCTACAATGTCAGTTTTTATATGACGATGTGTACCTGTTGTTGCATCATTCCATTCAAACCAGATTTCCTGATCGATTATGAATAAATCGTAATTGTCATTTGTATCGGTTGTGCCTTTACCAAGTATATTGTGATATCCCGCAGTAATTGAAGGATTCATCCACAGGGATATTGTCATATCACCGCTCAGGTCGATTGCATCATCATCAGTGACATATATGGAATCATCGCCGTCAAAATGCCTTGCGGACATTCCGTCAGGTCCTGTTGAAGGTGTTGTAGTGTCACTGACAATCGGGATGACTGCACCTGACGGGGTGGTTAGATTTCCTCCTGTCCACATTATTCCTGATAATAAGTTTACTCCTCCTGACAGGGTAAATTCATCCTGATAGATTATAGTGTCCGAAATACCATCAACCATGGTAAGTATCCATACGCCATCTTCAAACGGAACAATGTCCTTTAATTCAGCTGATTTTGGTGATTCCGAATCAATGACAATCTGATTTTTCAGGTTGTATATGTAAAGCTCGTTACCATATATATTACTAAAATCCGATCCTGTCTTAAGTTCTGTGTTGTGCATTACATTTTCCGGGTCAGTCATATAAATTGAAACTTCAGGAGAATCACCTGCAGAGTTCTCGAATCCGGCAAGATGAAATTCATCCCCGGCAAGAGGTGTCAGTGATATCATTTCAAGAGGCTGTCCGGCAGCCATTGACAGTTTTTTTACTTCTACACTGGATGCGACATATGGAATGTCCTCCAAAAGGTCTGTAGGTCCAAAAAAGACTATTGCTGTAATTCCTGTCAGGGCAATTACCAGAATAATGATAAAAATAACTCCGATAATATTTGAGACTGCGCTTTCATTTATTGACTTTATGATATTTGTCCCCATTTTATCAAACATCCTGTATATAATTTCAAATTTGTAAGTATAAAGATTATGCATTTTTTTTATTGATGGGATTTTTATCATCAACGGAAATCTCTACCAATATCTCAGATGCAATTGTATTTATCATAATTATCTCATGCTCAGGCTCAACTTTTTTTGATAAAACAGTCATTTTGTCATTTTTTTCTGATAACCGGGTAATCAGACATCCTGTTGTGATCTCCATGCATTCGAGTTCACCTTTATATCCTGATATTTTTTTCACAAGTCCTGTTTCATTTTTTTCCATATCTGATGCTTTTTTTATCATGAGTATCTGCCAGAAATTGGTTTGGAAAAGAAAAATTAAGTTTAATTCCTGGTATCCTGCAGGGTAATTATTGCACCGTAATTGTATGGTTTATCAATTGAAAGTGACCCTTGTATAGAATCAGTGGGCAGTTCAGCTATTGCGTTTTTCACATTATTCGGATAAAGTGTTGTGGCCACATTTCTATAAGGAATCCCTGCAGCAATTACGTCTTCCTTTGTCTGTGGATTAAATGTCGGGGAAACATCATCATAATTATATGCGAATATTGTTGACATAAGGACCATTCCCGTTCCTGTCGCACCCATGGTATTTGAACTGTCAAATTTAACTACTACATTAAGGGTGTTGCTTCCGGAATTTTTTCCATCAACTGTTATCTTTGTCGAATAGATGTTATCGCCGATAACAAGTAGAGGTTCTGTTACCACATACTGCTCTTTTACAGGTGTCTGTGTGGCTGTAATTGCAGGTGTTGCAGTTTCGGTTGCGATTGTACTGTCACTGGCAGTACAGCCGGAGAAGAGAATCAAAGCTGCAAAAATTACAAGAATAAAAATGATTTTTCTGTTCATAAATTTAAAAAGGATTTATATATTAAAAATATATCCTTTTTTATAATTTATTGAAGCCTGAAAAGAATTCCGTAATTATATGGATCATTTGTATCAATCACTTCACCTGATGGAGAATCTGAGATTTCAATTTTGTCCGGATAAACATTGTTTGGATAAACATGTATGCTTCGTGACTGATATGGAATTTTAGAATTCATTATCTCATCTATTGTTTTTGGATTAAAATCTGCAGGGACTTTTGCTGTATTATAAGCAAATGCAGTCACAATAATCTTCCATCCGTCCTGATTTGTAAAAGAATCAGTCTTTTTAGAATCAAGTGTATAATAGATTAAAAGTGCTGAATTATCATTTACCGGTTTTGAATCAGTGATAATTGTTATTTCATCAGGAATTTTGTCCCCTTTTACAATTACAGGACTCTCCTGTACCTGCGGTTGTGGCGCTGATGTTTCAGTAATTATTGAATCCGTTTCTTCTGTACTTTGTGTTGCCGTGCATCCTGAGGCCAGGATAAGAAATACAGCAAATAATATCAGAGCAGTAATAGATTTTATCTTCATCATATTCCCCTTTTACAGAGTTTACCAAATCTTTGGTCAGTTTGGTTACGTTTTTTAGTTATTAGGTCAATCTACTTTATAAGATCGATATGAATGATAATGAATACCCGACTGCAAAAGTAGACGGCAAAGATGTACCTTATGATCCTGAACAGCTCAGGAAAATAAATGATCATCCCTGTTACAGTGAGAAGGCATGTCACACCGCCGGCCGGATGCATCTGGCAGTTGCACCTGACTGTAATATACAGTGCAACTATTGTATACGTGATTTTGACTGTGTAAATGAAAGCCGACCCGGAGTATGCAGCGAAGTTTTAAAACCTCTTCAGGCTTTGGAACTTGTTGAAAAGGCACTAAAGCAGTTTCCTTATATTAAGGTAATTGGAATTGCAGGGCCTGGAGATCCTCTTGCGAACGAAGAGACCTTTGAGACTCTTAAACTGCTAAAAGAAAAGTTTCCTACACCAATTAAATGTCTAAGCACAAACGGCCTTCTTCTGCCTGAAAAGATTGACGAGCTTGTAGGATATGGTGTCGGGAATATTACAGTCACAATGAATGCTGTTGATCCTGCAATAGGCGAGAAGATATACTCGTTTGTTGAATGGGAAGGCAAAAAACTCCATGGCAGGGAGGCGGCTGAAAAACTTCTCTCCCAGCAGCTTAAGGGAATAAAAATGGCTGTGGATAGAAAAGTTCTTGTAAAGGTAAACGCAGTCTTTATTCCGGGTATTAATGATCATCATATTGTTGATATCGCAAAAAAGGCAGGTGAGATGGGAGTTTTTACATTTAATCTCATACCTGTGATTCCGCAGTACAAGTTCAAGGACATTGTTCCGCCAACCCATGCAGAAAAGGTGGCTATGCAGGATACATGTGCGCCTTACGTAAAACAGATGAGACACTGCAAGCGGTGCAGGTCGGATGCTATAGGAATACTGGGTCACGATGTCCAGGATTGCTTAAAGAGCAAAGACTAATTTTTCTTTTTTTTAGAATTTTTAATTAATTATAAACAAAAATATTCTCTCTCAAAAATTTGATAAAATAGACTATTTAAAGAAATAAACCTGTTATAAAAGCTGGTTTTATCTTTTCCATTTATGCAAAAAATGATTTGCAGGTTTTTTATTTCAGAATTGCCACCATATGACAATTATTCCTATAAAAATAAGAATAATTCCCATTGTGGCTTTCATGCTTTTTCGATAATCTTCTCTAAATCTGTTTATGATACCTGGTGAAAGTCCGAGAGTACAGGCAATTGTAATTAGAACAAGTGGAAGAACAAATAATGCATTATAAATGATTAAATATGGAATGCCTTCATAAAATGTCATCTCTGCTGAAAGAAGGCTTAATATGGCAAGATATATTCCGCCTGTGCATGGAAGTTCAAAAATACCTACAGTTATTCCAAGTAAAAATGCCGCAGGAATTGAGGCATTTTTAATAAAAGCGTTTAAAAATTTTTTTGAAGACTGGGGAATTGATAATGAAAGGGGAGATTTCTTCAAAAAAGCATCTGAAATATTTATAATTCCGGCAGCTATTGCGACAGTTCCTGCAAATATTGAAAAAAGATATGAAAAACCGGCGATCTGAATAAAACCAAATATCCCCAGTCCTGCCAGTATGTAAAAAATAAATACGGCTGAGGTGTATGTCAGTCCCAAAAGAAGCATCTTCTTTTTGGATTCAGCAGACATTAAGGATATTAAAAGGAATACAAGGACTGCAAATGCACAGGGGTTTATCCCGTCAATGAGTCCTGCAGTTGCCACAAGGTACAGATTTATCTTTGAACCGGAATCCGGTTTAATTAGTGATGGAGAATCCTCTTTTTCCATCCATCTCTTTTCATATTCACTGTCCGGGATCAGTCCTCCATCAATATAAC
>NZ_JBSREC010000069.1:0-6911 GCF_055145805.1 Methanomicrobium sp.
TAAATCAGGATGAAACTGAACAAAAAAGCCTGAAAAATTTTCTTGAACAGAACTTTTCTTTTCATGTAGATACATCCGGAGATTTTTTAAACGGTGTAAAAAAAGCCTCTGCTTTCAATTACGATGCAATTATTTCGAATGCAGAACTTTTTAGTGATGATGCCATTTTAAACATAAAAAAATTGCGAAATCAGGGATTGTTTTACCCCTTTATCGCGACATATTCTGAAGAATCCGATGATATTTTGAAAACTCAAAAAGATATTGCTGATTTCTGGATCAATAATGAAAACGATAATGAATCAATGTATAATAAATTTTATAAATTTGTTGAAAAATCCACAGAAATCTCAAAATCAGCAAAACAAGACCGTGGAATTCATGATATTCTTCCGCTTGTCTGGAATAAAACACCTGTCGGCCTTATAATTATTAATTCAAAAACCAGGGATATTCTTGGATTTAATCTGGCGTTTATTGAGATTTTTGGGATAGAAAATCCTCAAAATATAAGATTTAATGACCTTTTTAAGGATCCAAATATTACTGACAGTCTTATAAATACTATAGAATTCGGAGAAAACCAAAGAATTGAGGCTGATTATGATTTCGATAAAATTAAAAAATCAAAAATCTATAGCACATCAAAAAAAGGGAAGGCAAACCTTGAATTAATTCTTATACCTTTGAATGACAAAGATGCCAATATTTTAATCCATGTTAATGATATAACAAATCTTAAGAAAGCAGAAAGCAGGATTCTTTTAGTCAACAAAGAATTAAGTTTTCTAACCGGAATCACCCGGCATGATGTTATTAATCAGGTTTCTGCTGTTAAACTTTATGCAGAACTTTTGTGTTATAGTCAAAGCGATGATGATAAGGCTTTTGGCTACTTAAAGGCGATTGAGGACTGTACCGGGAATATTGAAAGGCTTGTTAATTTTTCAAAAGATTATGAAAACCTGGGAAAATTTGATAACTCCTGGCAGGATTTAAAAAATATGGTTCTTCTTTCTGTTTCAGATGTATTAAAGCCTGATATAAATCTCAGAATCGAAACTGGAAACTGTGAGATATTTACAGATGATATGATGAAATTTGTCTTTTCCAGTTTGTCTGAAAATTCTGTCAGGCATGGAGAAAATGTCTCTTTAATTTCTGTAAAATTCAGAGAAGATGGAGATTTTGGTGCTATATCATTTGAGGATAATGGGGTTGGAGTTGCAAAAGAGGATAAAGAGAGGATATTTATGAAAGGTGTTGGTAAAAATACCGGTTATGGCCTCTTTTTTGTTAAAGAGATTCTTGAATTTATGGGTTATTCAATAATTGAGATTGGTTGTTTTGGAAAGGGAGCACGGTTTGAAATAAAAGTTCCTGCCGAAAAATGGCGTTATTTTTGAAATTCTAAATTCATACCCAGTCTGTGAGATTTGTCTGATCATAAGGGATAACTGAAGATGTTTTTCTAACAACAAGATTCATCTCATCAGCATAATTTGCAATAGCCTTTGTTGTTTCATTCCAGGTAATTAAAGGAACATCTGAGTCAAATCCTCTTTTAAAGTAGTAAAATATCGGATTGTCCAAAGTGCTGTCCGGGTGTTCGCCATAGATTAAAGCATGTTTATGGCCAGTGAACAGTTCTATCAGTGCAGGTTTTTGTTTTGGCCCTGCAAGGTTTAGATTTTCTTTTGTTGAATACTGAATAATAGGGCTTGGATTTTTGTTCTCCTTATCAAGCCTGAAAAATATTTTTCCTCCCTTTTTTCCTCCTACAAGCGGACATTTAATGAACGGATTGATTTCAGACAGTCCTGTATGTGAGTTGCTGTCAATATCAATACAGGCAATTGTATAACCGTCATTTGTCGGGTAGTTCATGCCAAGTGAGATGCTGATTGTTCTTTCATCCATATTTTCCAGTGAATGAGAATCCCAGAAATTATTGATTGCAAGTATTCTTTTTGGTGAAGGAACATGAAATGAGTCGCTGACATTTTTTCCAAAAAAGCGTCTGTCATAAATTCTTAAAAGCTCTTCTTTTGAAGGAGGATTTTTCTTATATATGCCTTTTTTTGATATTATCCCAAGCGGAGCTTTTGACTTTGGCTGGCAGGGTATTGGAATTATTCCGTTTTTCCTGCACCATGATACAACTTCACCGGCATTTTTTGGTTTGTAGGGAGTGTATTCGCATCCGGGCATAGACTTAAATTACAAAATGAGTTTTAAAGGTTATAAAATGTGGCGGGGATTTTGGAATTTATCTGACATACTACACGAAATGTAGTTAAATCTGAAACAATGAAGTATGTTATATATGTGTAAAAATTCCTGGTTCCAGAAAGGTTACTTGGGATTTGAAAGTTTTTAATCTTAAAGATGGAGATCAAAATTGCATTTGATTTCAGATACTTTAAGTTTCACATGGTTATTCCGTAGATTATCATTTTTAATAATCTAGTTCCATATAAGTGATATTGGATATTTAAATTAATTTTTAGTTATAATAATAAAATAAGAATCTTTATCGTTCATCCCGCTAACAACAAAAATTGTGATAAAAGATTCCCATATTGAACTTTTTTTTCCTGTGATTCATCAATATTGGATGGATTCTGGGTTATTGGGCTTTTATTCTCTTGCAGAAAAAGCGCTGGGGGATCATCCTGAAATAAAACTTAATGCTGATGATTCCGGTGTATACATTAGTGGAACTAATAATCATCTGGAAATCTTTCTTAGGGATGTTTACGATTTACTTCTAGATACTTATTACAATACTTCAAATCCCAAACAGATGGCAGAAAAAACCGGTTTTTATTATGACTCAGAAAAAGACACCTTTGTGCGTTTCCCAAAAGTAAAATCCATGGGAATTGCAGAGGTAATATTTAGTAAAGCACCACGGCCCACTGGCGATTATGATACATATGTTAAAGGAGGAAGAAAAAATCAGCTTCCTGAAAAATATGAGTACTTACAGAATCGTCTTGACACATTTCTGAAAGAAAATAACCTCAAAGCCGATGGTGCAACCTTCCTAATAAATGGGAGAAATGCCTATCAGCCAAAAGTAACGATAGCCACAACTCCAAAAAAGGCTAAGACAACCTGTTATCTCTGTGGTCGTCCGACACACTCTGCTTCAGAAGTGTCCGGAACTGTTTTTCCCCTGATTACAAGTTCTGCCGGAATTAAATCATTCAATTCAGAATGTGAAAAACCTTTTTCTGTATGCTGGATGTGTGACTATATAGGAAAATTTGTACCTGTTTCCGGCTATTACTCTGTGAATGATGACAATACATATATGTTCCTTGTTTATTCACAAAGTTTTAGTAAAATGACTGAAATTATCCCATCTTTTGAAGCAGCAAAAAAATACGATGAAAACAGGTTCAGAAATTTTGAAGAACACCTGGGAGTTTATTTCCAAAAACCATACGAACAATTTCTCTCATTTATGTACACAGTCTACCAGACAACATGCACTACCAGTAAAGTTGGATCAGATGAAGCTGAGATTGACTTTGAAGCCATGTATGATCTGAATATTTCTAAAGCACCTGTAAGTTACTATATTCTCCAGTTACAAAAACTTGGGCAGTCATATATTGGAAAAATGGTCTGGAATTTTACTGAAGCAGTTTATCTTTTCCGTTTATTCTCTGCTTTTTCTGGAAAAAAAATTAAACTTGAAAAAGTAATGCAGACTCTGATAGACGACGATCAAAAGGATAAATCCAAAACCATTATCAGAAATAGAATTTGCGAACGTATCCTAAAAAAACAGCATATTGTTGATATTACAGAATCATTTGTATATCACATCAGCAAATCCGAGAAAAAATTTATCAAGCCTGTATTTGATTTTGTTGAAACTTACGAACACATTCTTTATGAAGATGATATCATGAAACAAGAATTAATTGACACTGCAGTCAGCCTTGGAAAAACCATTGGACTGACAGTTGGAAAACAGGGTAAAAAGGGCAAAGGAGATTTGTTCCGTCTTAGAAAAACAAGAAAACCAGAAGATTTTCTCAATGAGATTAATCGTATTCAATTGAGATATGGCATTTCAGTTACAGCTGACATCTACAACAAAGGTGAGAATTTCGATGCAAATTTTATGGAATTTAAGCAATTTTGTATGATTGCAGCACTGAACTCATTTAATGCAAAGACTAATGAAAACCAGACAAAAGGAGAATAAATTATGACTGATATAAAAAAGGCGAAATCACTTACAATTTCTTATCTCACCCCCGTATCGCTTGCATCCCTAAACGGATCAGATAAAGAAGCAGACAACATATCTAGCATAAAAAAAATTGCAATCGGAACTGAAGAATATCCATATGTTTCCTCACAGGCAATTCGCCGTGCCCTTAGAAACCAGCTTGAAGTTTTAGGATGGGATCTCTCAGAAGGGGCAGTTGCAGAGATAAAAAAAGGTGCTGCAACTACTGAACAGAAACCTGAGAAATATATTGACGATGACCTTTTTGGGTACATGGGTACTGAAACAGGTGAATCAAAGGGGAAGGGGAAATCCACAAAACGTACTTCAGTAGTTCGTGTATGCTCATTAATATCACTTGATCCATACCAGGGAGATTTGGACTTCGGAACAAATTACATGGGAACAAAAGCAGGAGGAGATCCCAACATATTTGAAACTGAAATTCACTCAGGAATGTATCGGGGAACTATTCTTATTGAACTTGACAGAGTTGGATGCGGAGATGGATTTGGTGAAGAGCTATCCAAGGCTGAAAAGGCAAAAAGGGTAATCGCACTTTTACAGGCGCTTAAAAACCTATGGGGATCAGGCAGGCAGAGCAGATTCCTTGCAGACATATCTCCTAAGTTTGTAGCTGGGGCAATTATGACTACAAAAAATCCAATATTCCTAGAATGCCTTCAGGTAAAAAATGGTTCAGTTGATTCAAAACTTCTTGAACAAGTCACTGTTGACTACTCAAGAGAGATTATTGAAGCAGTTTTTGGAGAACGTAAAGGTTTGTTTAAAGAAGAATATGCAAATGCAAAAACCATTGGAGAAGCATTTGATAAACTTGAAACGCTGGTTAACAAATACTACGCATGAGGTAAAAGCATGTACTGCTTTTATGTAAAAGGAAATGGGGTAACAGCATCATTCCGTGTTCCGGAAACACATACACTCCATCAAACCCTGCCTCTTCCATCCAGAACAACAATTATTGGCCTTATGGGAGCAGCTCTTGGCTTTTCATTAAAAGGGGCCCATGAATTTGCAGAAAAAAATAAGATTCAAGTTTCTGTATCTGGAACCCATGCAGGAATTATGAAAGATCTTTGGAATTACCGTAAGGTAACTACAAAAGAATTTTCTGCAGATAAAATGAAAAACAGACCTCATTATAGTGTTCTCACTCGTGAGTATCTGGTTTATCCGTCTTTTACGTTTGTTTATGCCGCAGAGAAGAAGGACTCTGTTGAGAAAATACGTGAGGCTTTCCAAAATCCCGTATATGCTCTTTCTGCAGGGAACAGTGATGATCTTTTAAAGATAACAGAATTGTCACGCATTGAAGAAATCCTACCAACGAAACTTAATAATTTTGAAAATACTGTTCTTCCAGGAGATATGTCCTCACAATGTGAATATGATGTAAAGTCACTTCTTCAGGATAAACCTATTACTTATTCACTGAGAATGCCGGAAGTCTATTCTCTTCCAACTGGATTTGAATTTGAGGGAGAAATACGTACTGGAATAAATACTCTTTCGTTTACGTTTATAAGTAGTCCTGTTACTCTAACAGAATCAATTGATGGATACGTTATTGACGAAAAAAATTTTGTTTTCTATTAATGACAGAATATCTTGCAAAACCTGATCAGACCTATGACGAACATATTTATGCAGCGTACAAGGCTTGGAAAGAGATTACAGCGGCAAAATGTCATCTCATTGATGATATGGCAGATGCTCTACAAATCTCTTCTGAACGATTTTTACAAAGCTCCCTTTTAATTGTAGTTCTGCATGATATAGGAAAAATGTGTATCCCTTTTCAGAACATGATGAATACTATAAATGCCGGTGGAATAATAGACTTTCACGATAATTACCGGCATGAAGTGGCATCTTTTCCATATGTTTCTATCTATTCAAATTCATTAGAATTAATTACTCAAAGACCTCTTTGTCAGCTAAAAGGAATTGAAGCTCTTGTGGTTTTAGGACACCATAAATCGCTTACAGGTGATTTGAACTCTTTTTCACGAGAAGCAGAAAAAAACATAAACGGTCAGGAACTTGAATGGAGTTCTGGAGGGATTGAACATGCTCTGTCTGTTGCAGCGGATATTTTTTCAAAAGAAGGATATGATTTCCCTGATGTCTCTTTAAAGGAGTATAAATCTCCCTATGGAAACACATCGGGTTACATTCGTAATATTTTTGGATTAATCTACAAACGGATTTCCTGTAAAGAATCCACCCGTATGGCTTTTGCTCTTTTGAAAGCAATTCTCTATTATTCGGACTGGTATGGATCAGCAGGTGAATCAATCTCAGATTTTCCTCAAATGACTGCAGAACTTCTTAAACAGCATCTCAGGGAAAGATGTGAAGAACAAAATAAAACATTCTCTGGTTTTACAGAATTTCAAAAAAGATGTTTGAACTGCAATACAAATCTGATTGCAATTGCTCCGACAGGAAGCGGGAAAACCGAAGCATCCATATTATGGGCACAGAATGGATTTACTTCCAAAAAAAAATTAATCTACCTTCTCCCTACCATGGTTACTGCAAACAGCCTTTTTTTAAGGCTTGAAAACTATTTTTCAGGACAAAAAACAGGGCTTACTCACTCAACAGCTGTTTTATTCAAAGAGTCTGAACT
>NZ_JBSREC010000070.1:0-36700 GCF_055145805.1 Methanomicrobium sp.
CAAGGGGGATATAGTATTCTTCTTTTGCGTATTCGCCGTTTACTTTGAGCAGGCCTGCTACACCTAAAGGAATCTGGATGGCACCTATCATATTCTCGCAGTTCTTCTGAACCACTTTTTCAATTCCTATTGAATATTTTCCGGCTTTGTCAAATTTGTGTCCTGTTTCCTCTTCGATGTATGCCCTTCTGACGGATACTGCCTTTTCAGCCGGCAGTTCGCTTTCAAGAGCATGCATCTTCAAAGTGCCGTTTTTCAGTCTCCCGATATACTCTTCCATTGCGTTTAGTTATTTGTCTGATAAGATACAATATTATGACGGTTGAATGTCTGTAAAGAGCTGGGGGATTAAGGTAAACAAGTCTGACGGGGAATCAGTCCGGCAGAGACTGATTAGAGAGGGCCTTTATGATAAGAATTTAAGGCCGGTATCGGATGAAACATCCCTTATATTTCCGTTAGTATCCGAAAGTGAATCATCCGGAGAATTTCTCTTTGAAGAGAGAAAGATAAGACGTGAGCCTGCACGCCATGAACTTATCGGCGGAATTGCGGTTATGCAGGATGATGATAAAGAGGAGGCGGAATATCTTCTTAATTCAAGGCCTGTGATACACACTGTTCTTCACTCCGAAGGCCCTGTATCCGGTGAATACCGGGTTAAGGAATTTAAGGTTCTTGCGGGCGAGGATACAACAAAGACCCGCTATGTTGAATATAACAACCGCTTTTTAATTGATCTTTCTGTTGCATACTTCTCGGCAAGGCTTGCAAATGAAAGACAGAGGATATATTCACTTATGAATGAGGGTGAGAGGGTTCTGGATATGTTTGCAGGAGTGGGGCCCTTTCCAGTAGTTCTTTCTGATAAGGCATCTGTTGTATATTCCGGGGATATCAATCCTGGTGCTGTAAGTCTTATGAGAGAGAATATCCTTCTTAACAAAAAGAAGAATATTATTCCCATGCTTGCTGATGCGCTCGTTCTCGGGAAAATTTTTGAGAAGAATTCATTTGACAGAATTATAATGAATCTTCCAATGACATCCTCTGAATTTCTGGAGGTAGCATTCTCACTCTGTAAACCCGGCGGGATGATTCATTATTATACACTTCAGTCCAAAGAGGGTGAGATGATTCCGGTTTTAAGAAAGTTTACGAAGGGAGAGATAAAAGAGAAGATGGTAAGGTCGTATTCCCCTGTTCAGCACCATGCCGTCTATGACATCTGCTGTTTTTAGAGTGTTTTTCATATCTTTATTTTTAGATACTGGTAGCCGAGATCTATGGCAATATTCTTCCAGATTTCGTCATTGATTCGCAGCCTTTTGTAAGGCGGCGTCAGGTTTTTTCTAATATTATAGCAGTGACTTATATCCTTAAATTCTGTTGTTTCAAAGAAATGTCTGTCCAAAGGCGGGAAAAACATATAGATATATTCAGATGTGGCGGCAATCATCCCTGACATATTGAGTGCACATGCGGACCAGATATCTGAGATGGAAAATCCTCCCCCGAGGGGATGATTGTGCATGAATATTTTTCCATGAAGTCTGTGGATGTCATAATAATTAAATTCGATACTGTTTCTTTTTCCTTTCATTCTGAAGAGAAAATTACCTGATCTGTCAAAGATTATTGCCTTTTCAAAGGGGAGATCTTTTATCTCCCTGACATGCCTCAAAAAACTTTTGTTTAATGCTATTATATCGCCGGGATGTTCAGAAGGTGGTTTAATTATTGTTTTATTTTCTTCGGTTTTTTTACCGCAGATCATATGTTACAAATATAAATTAAGTTAATTAAATATTTTTTGATAATGTTCCATTCGGTATTGCTTTAAAATATTTCCTCCCTGGTATTCGGAATTTTCCTTTTTGACAATAAAAACTGTTTTTACTTATCGTGTAAATAAGTCTCATGGATTATATCTCTAATAGTCACATGAGGGTTTCTGATTATTTGATGAATCCGTATATATTGTTAATTATTGGATATATTTGCTATAGATTCCGGTGAAAGAATCAGATTTGGATTAATTATTATCGGGGACAGAAGGGTGCCGCCTTTGGTTATTCTGTCTCTGTTCTTAATTCGGGCATGATTTTTTATTCACCATTAAATTTCCTGGAGGAGTAATAAGAAATGGCAGACGACTCAAAACTAAGCATTGCCCAGATAAACAGTTATCTGGAAAATGTAACATCAATCTCGTTTGAACAGATAATAATGGCTCTTGCAGCTCTTGTTATTGGTTATATTGTAATAAAAACCATAACAAAGCAGATTGAAAAATTTGGCGAGAGGGACTTAAGAATTCCTAATCTTATGATGCTTCAGATAACAAGGGCAATTAAGATCTTTTTGTATTTCGTTGTGATTATGGTTGCTCTGGGTATTCTGGGGCTTAACGTTGATGGAATTTTAATCAGTGTCGCAGCAGGCATATCAATTATTCTTGGTTTTGGTCTTCAGGATACAGTCAATAATATTGCATCCGGTATCTGGATAACGGCATCCCGTGCTTATGATCTCGAGGATGAGGTTACACTTGCAGGTGAGACCGGTATTGTTAAGGATGTCAGCATAATGGCAACCGAGCTTAAAAAACTGGACAATACAAGGGTTATGATTCCTAACGGCAAGGTATGGAACAGCCCTATTATCAATGTAACAAAGGAATGCAAGCGACTGATTGTGGTCGATTATGGTGTCGGATATGAGACTAATGTAAATGACGCAATAAAGGTCGCACTGGATGTTGCCGACAGTCATCCGAAACTTCACAAAGAACCAAAGCCGATTGTCAGGTTTAAGGAGATGGCCGATTCTGCCGTAATTCTGCAGTTAAGAGTCTGGGTTGATACCGATGACTACTATCCGGTGAAATCAGACGTCTTAAAAACTCTCTTTGAGAAACTTGGTGAGGAAGATATCAATATCCCGTTCCCGCAGAGGGATGTTCATATAATCGAAAAATAATTTTTTTGCAGTATATTCTTCGCTTTCTAAGTATGATATAATTACCAATTACATGAGATACTAAGTCTTTCAAAGTAATTCACTCCAATTTTATGGGTATTATTGGAAATTCCCGATAATTTAATGCTTAATTAAAATATTAATATAAAATGCACTTGCTATTTTTTTGGGGGCAAATGTAAATTTAACTAAAAGTAATTTTTTTATAAGGGGATCTTATTTTGAAATGGGATGATGGTTTAGAAAAGGATAGTCAGCATTTTGGTATCGCTTCATCAGATGGAAAATTTGTATTAGTAAGAGCGGGACCAGGGACTGGAAAGACATTTGCAATGATGAGAAAAATTGGACGACTTTTAGAAGCTGAAAAGGTTCATCCTTCTAAAATTTTAGCGGTCTCTTTTACAAGAACAGCTGCGAATGATTTAATAGAGCAATTAGACAATTTAGGGATTGATGGTGCCTCTGATGTTAAAGCAAGCACATTGCATAGTTTGGCTTTTCAAATATTGGGGAAAAATAATTGTTTTGAATTGACTGGACGAAATCCAAGACCTCTCCTTGATTTCGAAAAAAAGTGCTTAATATCAGACATTTCTAAAGATCATGGAGGAATAAAAAAGTGTGGTAAATTATTAAATGCTTTTGAATCATATTGGGCTCGTTTGCAACATGAAATTCCTGGTTGGACAGAAGATGAAAATGAACAGTTATTTCAAAAAAATTTGACACATTGGCTTGAATATCACGAATCAATGCTAATAGGAGAATTAATCCCAAAAACATTGGATTTCTTAAGAAGTAATCCGGAAATTGCTAAAGAGTATTACTTTGAATATGTTCTTGTTGATGAATATCAGGATTTGAACAAGGCTGAGCAGGAATTTATTGAAATTATCTCTAAAAAAGGTAATTTAACTGTTATTGGTGATGAAAACCAGTCAATATTTAGTTTTAAACATGCAAATCCTGAAGGGATACTTGAATTTAGTAATACACATAATAATACAGAAAATCATGAGCTTCATGAATGCAAGAGGTGTCCAAAATTAGTATTGAAATTTGCAGAAAATTTAATTATAAATAATTCTGATGTAACAAATTATCCTTTTTTTTGTCCAGAAACTCATATTAATGGGGATATTCATCTTGTGCAACATATTTCTTCCGATGAAGAAATTGATAATATTGCAAATTTTATAAAATATTCTTTAGAAAATGATGAATCATTATCTTCAAGAGATATTTTGGTATTATCTCCCCGAAGACAAATTGGCTATGGTATAAGGGATAAGCTCAATTCTATGGGTTTTATATCTCAAAGTTATTATTCTGAAGAATGTTTAGATAATGATTCTTCAAAAGAAGGAATGTGTCTTTTAAAGCTTTTAGTGAACCCTGATGACAGGACTGCGCTAAGATCATGGTTGGGGATTGGAAAATCAAATTATCGGACCCCTGCATATCTTAGGCTGAAAAAACTTGCAAAAAACAATAATCTCAGCCCAAAAGAAGCATTGGAGAAAATATTGTCCTCTAAATTAGAATTTAAAACTCAACGGAGTGACATAATTGAGAGATATATTATTTTGAGAGATAAATTGGGTACTTATAATGGTGAAATAAAGGAAGAATTAATTGATTATCTTTGGAGAGAAAAGATAGATTGCAATCAGATTCGAGAGATTGCATTTTCAATTATTAATGAATGTGAATCAGTTGAAGATTTTTCATCAAGATTAGTAATGACGATTTCTCAACCTAAATTGCCCGATGAAGATATTATTCGAGTTATGAGTGTACATAAATCAAAAGGATTAACCGCTAAGTTTGTAATTTTGGCAGGATGCATTAATGGAATTATTCCAAATATTGAAAAAGATGTCACTCCTGAAGAGAGAATAAAAAAATTAGAAGAACAAAGACGTCTTTTTTATGTAGCTTTAACAAGAACCAAAAAAACACTTGTTCTAAGTAACTTCATTTCAATGTCTCCTATTAGTAAAGCTAAAAGGATGAATATTCCAATATCTAATTGGTATCATAATGGACGAGGTGGAGTGGCTTCATTTCAAAGTAGTATGTTTTTAACTGAAATACAACCTTCCCAAATGGTTGAAACTATATCTGGTGCTGAATGGAAAAATAAAATTGGATTCTAATAAATTTGTTATCCTTGAATTTTTTTTTAATTAATTTGACATTAAATTGAATACTTCCACAAATAATATATAGAGATTTCTTTTTTAAAAAGTAAAAGTAAACTCCGCCTGAGAAATTTATTTATATTTACAAATGATTACTTGTGTATACATATGTCATCAATGGTCAGAATTCAGGAAGATGTCAAACAAAAACTTGATTCTCTCAAAGCTTATCCCCGGGAATCATACAACGATATAATAAATCGAATTGTTGAAAGCTATGAATCGGAAATCCTTTCCGATGAGGATATTAAGGATATAGAAAAATCTCTTGATGATCTGAAATCAAAGAAATACAAAACCATTGAGCAGTATGCGGCTGATGAAGGAATTTCTTTGAACTGACATGTCATATACAGTAATTCTGCCTGAAAATATCCAGAAATCGCTGAATAAACTTCCGGGAGATATAAAGGAACGGATTGTTCAGAAGATATACAGCATAAGATCTGATCCCTTCAGGTATGTGATCCCTGTTAAAGGAACGGATTATCATCGCCTGAGAGTTGGCGATTACAGGGTGATTATTAGGATTGAAAGGGGTAAGATGATAATTATTGTTGTAAAAGTTGATGGCCGGAGCAGTGTTTATGACAGACTCTGAGTATATCCGGAAGAGATAGGATACAATAAAATGAGCGAAATAATTCTTATAACCTGCTCGGGACTTTCAAGTACCGGGAAACTCACATCACAGGCGGCTCTTTCATTTATGCAACGAAATCCCTGTGCTGCAGATAGACACATTTCCGCTTTGAAGTTAAACAGCAATTCTGATGATATTGTGGGAGGCAGGGTTGTTTTATTGGTTGACGGATGCAGTGACTGCTGTGCAAAAAAGAAGCTATCCTCCTGTGGTCTGAGTTCTTCTGCTCATATTGTTGCAACAGAACTGGGTATTGAAAAAAGAGGGACAGAAGAACCTACATTTGCAGAGATTGAAAAAGTAGTTCTGGCGATAAAAAAGAGCGTTAAGGGATTTTAATTCCTGTCGTTTTTTAGAATACAACCGGATTTAACAATAGCACGGCTGCATTTATTATCGCTGCAAACGAGACCCATGCTATATAGGGAATTAACAGATATGCAGCTGTTTTGTTTACCTTATATGATGTTATTATTGTTTCAAATATGAATATCCACAGGAATATAATTCCTATAAGACCGTATAAGGGACTTTGTAGTCCGAAGAAGAAGAATGACCATCCTAAATTTAATACAAGCTGGATTGCAAAAAAACCCAGTGCCACTTTTACATTTCCGTCTGTTTTATCCTCTATCCAAAGAAGATAAAGCGATATACCCATCAGTACGAAAAGAGTTGTCCAGACAATCGGAAATGCTATTGATGGCGGTAAAAACCATGGTTTTGCAAGGCCGGCATACCATGAATCCGGTCCGGTTTCTGTGAAATATCCCCCTGCAACTCCGGCAAGATTGCAGACTACAACTGCTCCTATAAGAGCCACCGGATCTTTTATAATTTCAGTAATTTTCATAATCCCCATTTTCCCCCGTTTTATTAAATTTTCAACCTTTTTTATACTCAGATCTTTTTGTCTTTTACAATTAAGTCAGGCATTTATGTTGCATCTTTATGAGCAGAGATATCCTGTCCTCCCAAAAAAAGGTTATGCCTGCTTTCAGGCAGGAATAAATTTTGTTCCGTATACAATAACGCCGCTCTCACCGTCAGCAGTTATCTTTCTGAATGTCGGTTTAACCGGCATTCCGATGTGGATTTTATCTATGTCACAGATTATCTGGGCTGTCAGCCGTGTACCCTCATCTAGTTCTATAATTGCAACCGGGAAAGGTGTCTGAAGATCATACTCTTCACTTGCCGTTCGGACTATTGAGAATGTGACTACTTTTCCTGTGCCTTTGAATTTGTGTTCGACAATTTTTCCTTCTCTTCTGCATGTGGGACAAAGGGATCTTGGCGGGTAATAGTAATTTCCGCATGTCTCGCACTTTGTTCCGAGAAGATTGTATCTGCTCTGCTGTTTTCTCCAGAATCGTGGGACAGACATATTTTAGGCCCTCCTTAATATGTTTGTAACAACAGTTGCACCGGTACCGCCGACATTGTGTGTCATTGCAGTCTCGGCACCGTCAACCTGTCTTTTGCCTGCATCTCCGCGAAGCTGTGAAACAACTTCACAGATCTGCTTAATACCTGTTGCACCAACGGGGTGACCGCATGACTTGAGTCCTCCGCTTGTGTTTACCGGTAGTTTTCCGTCAAGAGCTGTGTATCCTTCTTCTGTAAGTTTTCCTGCCTCTCCTTTCTTACAGAATCCCATGTCCTCTATTGCGCAGAGTTCTGCTATTGTAAAGCAGTCGTGAACTTCGACCAAGTCAATATCAGATCTCTCAAGCTTTGCCAGTTTAAATGCACGGTCTGCTGCTGCAACAGTTGCATCAAGTGTGCTGATATCGCGGCGGTCATGGAGTGCAATTGTGTCAGTTGCCTGTGTTGATGAAAGAACCTTTACCGGGCAGTCTGTAAACTCCTTTGCTTTTTCCAGTGAACAGAGAATGACTGCTGCTGCACCGTCTGTTACAGGTGAGCAGTCCATTAGTCTTAACGGGTCTGCGACAAGTGTTGAATTTATCACAGTGTCAATTGTTATCTCTTTTCTGTACTGCGCAATCGGGTTCTTTGCTCCGTTGTAATGGTTTTTGACTGCAACCTGTGCAAGCTGTTCGCGTGTTAAACCGTACTTGTTCATGTAGTCAACGGCTATCATTGCGTAAAGGGACGGGAATGTAACGCCGTACATACCTTCCCATTCACGGTCTGCCGCACCTGCAAGGGCATCTGTTGTCTCTCCTCCGGAGACATCAGTCATCTTCTCAACACCTGCGGCAATTACAATATCCTGTGTGCCTGATGCAATACAGCTTACTGCCTGTCTGAATGCAAGTCCTCCTGATGCACATGCCGCTTCAGTCCTTGTGGACGGAATGTGGTTTGTTGCAAGGCCTGCATAATCTGCAATGAGTGCTCCGATATGTTCCTGGAGAACAAAGCGGCCGCCGCTCATATTTCCGACAAACATCTCCTGGATCTGATCCCCGTCCATGCCTGCATCTGCAATTGCCTTTGCTCCTGCCTCAACACAGAGATCCCTGAATGAGGTATCCCATTTCTCTCCGAAGTTTGTGAGTCCAACTCCGACTACTGCTACTTCTCTCATTTTTGCATCACTATCTTACCCTTGTGTTTTGCATACAGTGCATAGTCGAGATACTGCTTGTCTGCAAGGAGTTCTTCGACACCCGGAGCCGCACTTCTGTCGATCTCGGTCTCAATTGCATCTGTTACTGTTATGTCAAATCCGTCACTGCCTGCACCTGAACCGTATGATGTGACAAAGATTCTGTCGCCCGGCTTTGCAGCATCAAGAGTTGCCGAAAGTCCGACCGGAACAGCTCCTGAGTATGTATTTCCAAGACGTGTTACTGCAAGACCCGGGTTTATCTGCTCTGATGTGAATCCGAGCATCTTTGCGACATTTCTCGGGAATTTTGCATTTGGCTGGTGGAATACTGCGTAATCGTAATCAGACGGTTCTGTCCCAACCTTTTCCATCATAAGTTTTGCAGCGCCCTGAATGTGTTTGAAGTATGCAGGATCTCCTGAAAAGCGTCCTCCGTGACGCGGGTATGCCTGTCCTTCGCGTCTCCAGAAATCAGGTGTGTCTGATGAGAATGAGCATGTATCGTTTATCTCTGCGATAACCTTGTCATCTCCTATAACAAATGCCCCGCCACCTGCTGCTGCCGTGTATTCAAGTGCATCTCCCGGTGCACCCTGTGCAATATCGGAACCTACTGCAAGACCGTATTTGATCATGCCGCTTTTTACAAGTCCCATGCATGCCTGAATACCTGCTGTTCCTGCTTTGCATGCAAATTCAAGATCTGCTGCTGTCATAACAGGGGTTGCACCGATTGCCTCTCCGACTGTGACTGATGTCGGTTTGACAGCATACGGGTGTGATTCACTGCCCACATATATTGCACCGATATCTTCGGGGTTTATCTCTCTTCTTGCAAGTGCGAATCTTGCTGCATTAACCGAAATTGTAAGGGTGTCCTCGTCCAGACCCGGAACCGATTTTTCAGCGACTCCGAGTCCTTTTGCAATTTCAGCACCGTTTGCACCCCAGACTCTCGCAATCTCTTCTGTTTTAATGCGGAATCTTGGGATATATGCGCCGTATGTAATTATTCCTACCATGGTTTTTCCCTCAGTACTTTAACAATCCTGTCTGTATCCATCTCAGTTGTAAGGAGTGCGATTCTGTCTCTTGATGCAAGTTCAGGCACAAGGGGGTGAACCTCATCCGGGGAGATTCCCTGAAGAATCACACAGCGTGGTTTAAACGGAGTGACGCGGATTGCTATCATCGGCGATTTGCCGGTTGAAACATTTGTAAAAATTAATGCCCTTTCTGTACTCCAGCCGTAGATTTTATTAAATTCCGTTGCTGAGAGTTCAACTATGGCATTTAAACTGTTGACAACAGTATAACCGTAAATTTTGTGATCCATCGGGCCTGTAATCAGTTCACATTCAATAGTATCACAAAAATTCTGTAGCGGAATTGACGAGTTATAATCATGCATGTCATAGATTACATCATCGTCAAAATCACTGTAGAGGATATTGGCGTACTTTTTCATGTACCTGCCACCGTTCTCCTCATCTATTGTAAGAATTGTGCCAACAATCTTTCCGACCACCGCGGTGCCGGGACTTTTTCTCCTGCCTCCTTCATAATCTGAGATGACAGATGGTGAAAATCCAAGTTTTTCTGCCAGCATTCCTGGCGGGATGTTAAAATTGATCCTCCACTTTCGGAGAGCATCTCCCGGGGAATCTGACAGCGTAATCTCTCCTGCCATTTTTTCAGCAAGACGGTTACGCAGTGCGGATTTCATGTTAATATATGATTATTTAATACATTATATAATTAGCGAATGCCGATTCGTCATTTCACGAAAAAATGTGGGGGGGTGACAGTCTGTGATAAGATCATAATCCATATATGTTAAGCATATCAATTATGGTAGTGACTATGGTTGCTGCTGAAGATCTTATGTTTCTTAAAAAAATAGCGCTTATGGGTGGTCTTAGCGGACAGGTGGCTGTTTCATCACAGAAACTTGCTGATTCCCTAAAGATGAGTCCCCAGACTGCATCCCGCCGTCTGATAGCACTTGAAAAAGAGAATCTGATATTAAGATCAGTAAGGCCTGAGGGCCAGTACGTTGCAATAACCAGGCCCGGTGAGGACGCACTCAAAAAGGAATATGCCGATTATAAAAGACTCTTTGAGGATAATACCGGCATACTCCGGATTGAGGGTGAACTGATAAGCGGTCTTGGTGAAGGCCGCTATTATGTCAGCATTCCCGGATATGTAAAACAGTTTAAGGAGGCTCTTGGATTTGAGCCATATCCCGGAACCTTAAATGTCAGGCTTGACTCTGCCGGAGTTGAGACCAGAAAGAAGGCCGAACTTCACGGCTGGGTTGATATTGACGGATTTATTGCCGATGACAGAACATTTGGGAGTGCAAAATGCCTTCCATGCAGAATAAACGGATATAAATGTGCAATAATCGTTCCGGGAAGATCACATTATCCTGATGATATAATTGAGGTCATATCCGAGGTCCGGCTTCGTGAGAAGATGGGTCTTACAGACGGGGACAGAGTAAAAGTTGAGGTTTGTATAAGATGATAGAAAAAGCAATAGAAGCACTAAAAAAGGGAGAATTTATTTTAATTTTTGATTTTGCAGATAGAGAAGGAGAAACTGATTTTGCAATCCGCTCTGATGCAGTAACCTCTGATCACATCCTTACTATGAGAAAGGATGGCGGCGGACTTATCTGCACATCCATTCACTCAAAGGCTGCTGAGAAGATGGGTCTTCCCTTTGCAAGCGAAGCTCTTTCGATGACTCATCTTGCAGAAAAAAAGGGTGATATTCCGTACGATAAGAAGAATCATTCCTCATTTTCACTCTGGGTGAACCACCGCGATACATTTACCGGAGTAACAGACATTGACAGGGCACTTACTGCCAACAGGCTTGCGGATCATGTGAAGTTGTCAATGAACGGTGGATCACCTGATTTCGCCTCGGAATTCAGAACTCCCGGACATATGGCAACCCTGCGTGCAAATGAAAAGCTTTTGGATCAGAGGCGTGGTCAGACTGAACTCTCCATTGCGCTTGCAGAACTTGGAGGAATCACTCCCTGTGTTACAATATGTGAGATGCTTGATGACAGAACAGGACGTGCACTTGTAAAAGAGGATGCAATTAAGTATGCAGAGGAAAAAGGCCTTATTTTTGTCGGCGGAAAAGAGATTGTGGAATACTGGGAACAGCATAAAACTCTTTGAAAATTTTAAAATTCTTTTTTTATAATTTTATAATATCCATATTTTATGCGATGTGCAATATTGAATGCATAATCCGGAAAAAACCAAAATGATATATTCTACTTCAGTATAATAATAAAAATCAGAGTAATCTGCGTCATTTTATGAAAAAATAACAGTTAAATGACGTTTTTAATTATGTGGAAGTAAATCCTGATGGATGAAGATTTAAAAGGAAATACAGGCAGATCCTCAATATCTGCAATGTCTCAAAGGGCTTGTGAGAATCTCCGCATGATGATTGAAAATCCTGTGGCATCCTCATCTGTACTTCCGGATAAATATCCTGATATGCCATTCGTCCAAAATCCGGAGCAGGTTTTTTCCCTTTCGTCAGAGATTGTTTTTATTGTTTCATATCCGTCGGGAAATACTGTTTATATCAATCCTGCCGGCAGGGAAAGGATGATAAAGGCAGGTATTGATCCATCCCTGAATAATATAGCTGATTATTTTACAATAAAGGGTCCGCAGGACAGAATAATTTCAGAGGATAAGACAAAACCAAATGTTTTCCTTTTGAATAATGGTTCATATGATCAGATGGAACTCAGGGCAGCTGATATATCAGGAGGAGATGGCTCACTTATTCTGGTATATGCAAAAAATATCTCCGAAGAAAAAAAATCAGTCCGTCTTCTCCGTAAATCGGAGATTCAGCACATATCAACATTAAATGCGATTATCGACGGAGTTGTGGTCGTCAATAAAGACATGGAGATTGTAATCTTCAATGACGCTTTTGAATTGTTTATCAGAGATACCGGCACATCCAATGTTCTTATCGGGAATAAACTCGCTGATGTTGCACCACATCTGACAGGAAAACTCGGTCTTGAATACAGATATGTCTTTAAATCCGGTGAATCACTCGACACAATCATAAAATTCCGGAATAACGGAATACTGACATATCATGAGGTTATTAAAAGCCCTGTATTTGATGACGGTGAAGTCATTCAGGTAGTAACAATAATTCGTGACAGAACCAAGAATCATCATCTTGAAGAGCTCAAAAAAGAAGCGTTCTTCCAGATAGAAAAGAATATGGAACAGTTTGCAATATTAAATGATCATATCAGAAATCCCCTTCAGGCAATAGTGGGCCTTGCTGACCTTTATGGCGGTGATATGGGTTTAAAGATAATATCCCAGGCTCAGGAAATAGATGAGATAGTAACCCGGCTTGATGCCGGATGGATTGAGTCCGAAAAGGTGAGGGATATGCTTTCAAAACATTATGGGATAACCTTAAAACGCCGTCCGAATGTTGAAAGCCCTATTGGAATGCTTAAAACTGAAGATAAATATTAGTTTTGGATATGAAATTTGAAGGTATTTCTGTATCTGTTGTGAGAAAGCCTGTAAAAAATATCAGGTTGTCTGTTCTTTCCGACTGCACTTTAAGAGTTGTCGCCCCAAAAGGATATGATGTCGGGAGTTTTCTTTATGAAAAGAAGGGATGGATACTTGGGCATATAGAAAAAAAACGTAATCTTTCGGTTAAGTTTTTGGAAAAATCTTCAAAGATGCTTCTTTTCGGAAATTTTTTTTCTGTAACACCGGGTGACTCCTGCAGGATTGATTATGGGAGTATGACAATATTTTATCCGTCTGTCTGTGAATTTAAGAAATTCATAAAATGCCGTCTGAGAAATGATCTTGAAATCCGGACTGGTGAGATTGCACGGGAGATGGGTGTGTCTTATAAGGGATTTTCTATACGAAACCAGAAGAGCAGGTGGGCAAGCTGTTCATCACGGGGAACACTCAGTTTTAATATCCGGATTGCGGCTCTCTCTCCTCATCTGAGGGACTATATCATAATACACGAGCTTGCGCACATAAAAGAGCATAACCACTCCAAAAATTTCTGGAATATTGTGGGAAATTACTGTCCTGAGTATAAGGCACATAAAAAGAGCCTTTCAGAATACTGGCTTATGATTGAACAGAATGTCTTCTGGAAGACAATGCTTGAATAATTCCTAAAAACTGTTGTTTTATTATTTAGTTATTTTATTGTTTAGTTCATCAAAAAAGTAATTATTCGGTTTCATCAGGATTGTTTTCATTACAGCGCTCTTTTAAGATCTGCTGCATGATGCTTCTTGAACTTGAAAATCCGTCTCCTTCCGAGCCCTGAATTTTTACAACCTTTGCCTTTATATTTCGTTTTTCAAGCTGTTTTTCAAGATTTTCAATGTTAAAATACTGGTTGAATCCTATTGTTATTATATCCGGGTTTATCTCTTCTATTGGTTTTAGCATATCGCCGATCTCCCCGAGACGGGCATTATCGACCATCTTTAAAGACTGAACCATTAAAAGACGCTGTTTTTCGGGTATTACAGGTTTTGGTTTGTGCTTCACGTTTTTATCGCGGGCAATTATTACGAAAAGCTCATCCCCGAGTTTTTTGGATTCGTTGAGATAGTACAGATGACCCGGATGGAGCAGATCAAAAGTTCCTGTTGCAACAACTCTTACCATTTAAACCACCTCCATTGAAAACTCTTCTCCGTTTGCCCTAAAGCATTTCCATGTATCTTCATTGTAGGGGGCACCAATAATTATGTGGTATCTGCCGGTCTTCGGGAAGAATTGCAGATCCGCATTTGAAGGCCTTACAGCTCCGCTCGGGTGCGAATGGGCACTTCCTGCCGTATTTGTATCGAGCGGCATCATATACTGCATAAAACTTGCGCTGGACTCTCCTGAAATTGTGCCGGGTGCAAGCTCAAGCTCTTCAATGATTCCGTCTTTTTGTTTTAGAATTGCCAGAAACTCGTTTGGATGCTGACTTTTTCCAAGGGCAAAAAGTGTTTCCAAAAGTTCCCTTCTGATTCTGATGTCCGGCATAACTGTCTTGATATGTTTAAATGCGTTATAGATAATTGTTTCATTAAGTGAGTAAGAGGCACGTTAAAACTACCTTTTGGATAGAATTAATTATTTTAAGGCTATAGAGTATCGTATGTACTCTAAAATTGTTGTTGCGGTGGATGGCTCTGAATCATCATTAAAGGCGCTTAAAAAAGCGATAGATATTGCGTCCTCATGTGATGCAAAACTTTACGGTCTGTATACAATAAACACCGGTGTTTACGGTTCATCAGTTGTTGATCCCTCACTTGGTGTTGTGGACCCTTCCTCCGAGAGAATATTTGATCTCTTAAAATCCGAGGGTGAGGAGATACTAAACAATGCAAAAGCGATTGCCGCTGAGTATGATTATGATGTTGAATTTGTATCACGTATGGGTGATGCACGTGATGAGATACTGGACTTTGCAGAAGAGGTTTCAGCTGATCTTATAATAGTCGGCTCAACAGGCAAAGGAAGGGCAAAAAGATTTTTAATGGGAAGTGTGAGCACTGCGGTTGTTGCAAACAGCAAAATATCAGTTCTTGTTGTAAGATAAATTATGGAAGAGGCTTTAAAACGGCCCGTCCTGATCAAAACTTCTTTTATATTTAAGTGAAAGTTCTGCTTTATAAAGCTCCTTTCCGAGATATGCGGCATGGTCCATTAAGGATACGCGGTCGTGCTTTAGAAGTGTATAAAATACGTCCTCCCATTTTTTACCCTTAAATGCCGTTTTGTTGTGAATTGCAACTATGTATTCCCCTTCTGTTATAATCCTCAGATTTCCAAGTGGGTCGTATTTTATATCCTCCGGCATTTTTTCGGAAATTATCACTGATTCGTATTCATGAGGCGGGTTTATCCTTCTTCTCTTCTCCTTAATGCAGAAAAGTGAGAGGCCCAGATCTTTTGGGTACGGCCGGTCTGACATCAAAGCCATCATATCAACGGCTCTCTTCATCTCTTTAACGCATCCATATGTCTTATCAGAATGCTCGCTGGTGAATATTACAGATGCACCGGCTTCTTTTGCCATTCCGGCAAGAAGAGCGTTTACGCCGGGTGAGTCTGCATCGATTAGTTCTGTAACATTTCCTGCCCCGAAAAACAGCGGAGCATTATAATCCTTAAATCCGGATAGTGATTTTACAAGTCCGGAACCCACAGGCTGAAGGAGAGGATCGGCAATAATTTTTGCAATTCCTGCCTCTTTTGCAGCTTTTATATTATCCTCAAGACTGTTTTCAAGGGGAACTATTACAGCCGCCGCACCGGCTTTTGCAACATCTTTTGCAACCAGAGATATATTTTTCTCATGAAGTGAGAGGAAAATGTCAGCATAGGGAAGTGCGGCTTTAATAAGGGCAGGGTCCTGTGTGTCTGCCGCAAATATCCCTTCAATATCCTTTAAAGCCTCAAATGTTTCTGATACATCCTGCGGGGTTGCATCAAAACCAAATCCCAAATCAACTATGTCTGCGCCGGAATTGAAAAAATAAATGACTTTATCTTTTAGATTTTTTAATTTATGTGCATCCATAATCTCTGCGAGAACTTTCATCTGCGAACTTCCGCCGAATTTGAGCCCTTTTATTTCAAAGTCAGAAGTTGCCTCCTCCTCTTTTTTAATGAGTCTGTCATATGCGCCCGTTTCTCTGGCACTGATAAGTATCTCATCTGCCGGAATTGTTTTTGAAAGCGGGATTGTGTCTATTGATCCCAGGATAAGACCCAGGTCTGCCGCGTGGCGCGGCCCCAAAAAAATTGGAATTCCTGTTTCTCTCTCGATATTTGAGAAATCTGCAGTGCACATCCCTGATACAAGGACCATATCACACGGGTTTTTTTCAATAAGTTCCTTTAGGCTGACAGGGGTGATAAATGCCGCAATTTTTCCGGAAACTGTTATTTTGACATCAAAACCTTTTGATGACTCCTTAACAAGCGGATATGCCAGTGAACCTGTGGGAAGGAGAATTGTCATTGTAGCTTGAATTAATATGCAATAGGTGAAAAATACTACTGATTTAATGCTGAAGTGTGATCTGCATATCCATACGAATTTTTCACGTGATGGTGAGAGCAGCGTGGAGGATATCCTAAAAAGGGCAGAAAAAAGAGGCCTTGATGCAATAGCCATAGTCGATCATGATACTGTTGACGGTGCGCTGTATGCTTTATCAAAAAAGTCGGATGTATTAGTAATACCTGGTATTGAGGTATCAACAAAACAGGGTCATCTGCTTGTTCTTGGTATTACTGAAGTTATTCCTGCCAAAATGGATTTTTATAAGACTGTAAGAATAGCAAGGGAGAAGGGCGGCTTTTTAATCCTCCCCCATCCTTACCACCAGTGCAGGCATGGCGTCGGTATAAAGATAAAGACTGCAATAGAGGCTGTTGATGCGGTTGAATCTTTTAACAGCAGATATATTGTGGGATCAGCCAACAAAAAGGCTGGCAGGAAGGCAAAATTCTTTGGAAAACCGTGTGTTGCCGGAAGCGATGCGCACAATGCCCGCTTTGTCGGATACGGGATAACCTTAATAGATGCGGAAAAAAACGTGCCTTCGATACTTGCCGCAATCAGGCAGGGAAAGACAGAGCCCACAGGAAAGATGACGCCTCTTCGGTCGTATACACGTCAGTCGCTTAAGAATACGAAAAGAAAGATAATGCGGCGTGTACATAAAAGATGAGACTTGCTTTTGAGGTTTCATATATCGGAACCAGGTTTTACGGCTCACAGCAGCAGGCAGACAAAAGAACTGTTGTGGGAGACATTATTGAAAGTCTCTGTGAACTTGGCCTGATTGGAAGTGCATATGACGCTGATCTGTCTGTATCCGGGAGGACTGATACAGGAGTTCATGCAAAACGTCAGGTAATCGCGTTTAATACAGAGTGTCCAAAAAGGGCGATATCGGCTGTAAACAAAAAACTCCCGCCTGATATCAGGTTTACCGGATATGCCGAAGTCCCGTCTGATTTTAATCCCCGGTTTGCTGCCCGGAAAAGAACATACCGGTACTATTTTCCTGCCGGAATCGGTGGCGTTTCTTATAATTTTGAGGATATGGAAGAGCTGGCAGGAATTTTTACAGGGAAGCATAATTTCAGATCTTTCTCCAGACCGAACGGGAAATCATTTGAAAGAGAGGTATTATCCTCTGAATTATTCCGTGATGACGATTTTTTTGTTTATGAGATCAGCGGATTTTCCTTCCTCTGGCATATGGTGCGCTGCATTGCATATACCCTTGAATCTGTCGGCAGGGGAATTATGAATGTTTCTGACGTTTCTGATGCCTTAAATAATCCCTCTGGGAAAAGATTTCCCGCAGCACCTCCGGAGGGTCTTATTCTCTGGGATGTGGACTGCGGAATCAGTTTCAGTCCGATAGATATTCACGAAAAAAGTCTTATTCACACAAATGATCTGCAGGGGCACTATTCCCGATTAAAAAAGATCTCGGAAATCTGGTAAAAACAAAAAAAATATTTTTTAAAATTGATTATACCGGACGGATTTCTACTCCGCCTGGTGTCATAAACCTTACAAGCCAGCTTGGAATTGGCTGTGAAGTCTTAACCTGGGTCAGGAAATCGTCCTTGTTTGTAACGACTCCCCTGTATGTGGCAATAATCTGATAGTCTCCGTCAAAGAGTGTTATTCCAAGACTTTTTACTGTGAGATGCTTTGCAGGGAATGTCTCTGTCTGCCCTATTGCCATTGTCCTTCTGTCATTGTTTATCATCAGAGTTGCAGAACCGCCGCTGCTTATTGCCCTTGCAGGTATTCCTGCGAAGCTGACTTCAGTGTTGTCCGGCATCAGGATATCATATTGTGCGGTGTATGAAAGGGGATATCCGTACGCGTTTATATTGCTGTTTCCCGTAATCAGAGATACATATCCTGCCGCAAGGACTGCAAGTATAATGACTACCACAATCAGAATGTTTCTTAATGTGTGACTCTGTTTTCCTGCAACTTTTTGCTCTTCTTTTTGTTTTCTAAGCAGTTCCTTTTCGATCTCTGCCTTTTTCCTCTCTTCTTCCCTGCGTTTTTTCTCCTCTTCAACAGCCCAGGTCTGTTTTTCTTTCTGTTTTTTCAGATCTTCTGCCTGCTTTTCTTTCTCAAGACGCTCTAGTTCAAGTTGTTTCTTCTTCTCGGCCAGAAGTCTTTCATCTTCAGCACGTTTCTGTGCCTCTATTACCTCGTATTTTTTTGCCTTCTCTGCTGCATCCTTATCTTTCTGCTCTTTTTCAATTTTTTTCCTCTCTTCATCACGGATTTTTTCCAGTTCCTTATCAGAAAGACCGTTTCCATTATCGGACTTTTCAGCATCGCCGGGCAGTTTTACAGCCTCGCTTACCTTTTTCGTAAAACCTTCAAGTGATTCTTTATCAGGTATTTTAACCATATTATTTCACCTCTAATGATGAGATAACTTTATAGATATTTAAGCCATTCGGGTCAATTTCCTGTTTTATTCCAAATCAGGTATATTTTGATGAATAACCAAAAAAATGATTTTGATTTTTATAAAAATGAGAAAAAATAGTGTTTTTGTAAAATAAATTTCAGAGACTTTTTATTCTGTATGGTTTTTTATCAATGATAACAAACTCTGAACCATTCTGGTAATAGTGCTCGGCGTTAAAAATTCTGTATTCTTTTCCGTCAATTAAGTATTTTTCCTCGCCTTCATGTTTGAATCTGTGGATTCCGCCGATATTTATCATCTCGTCTCCGACAATTATGTAGTCATTATCGCTGATTATGATATGTCGCAGGTTTTCAAACTCTCTTTTTTTACCGTTTATCAAAAAATGCTCTTTTTCTCCTGAGTAATATTCGTAATCCGCCATTTTGGAAAATTCATCACCTTCATCTGAAAAATCATCCGAAACAGTATTTTTATTATGGTTATACCTGCTGTCATATTCCTCGCGCCTTTTGCTGTCGGATAATACCTCGTATGCCTCGGTTATCTTTTGAAATCTCTCTACTGCATTCGGATGTGTTGAGGTGTCAGGGTGAAATGCTTTTGCAAGACTGCGGTATGCCTTTTTTACAGCATCAGAGTCTGCATCGCTGTACAGGCCTAAAACGTCATAATGATCAGTGAAATTCTCTTTCGCAGGCATAATATTCTACACAGATTATCTGCGTTATAACAGATAATTTATCCTGACATCCCTTTTTGTGTTTAGGTTTATAGCCAAACTATCATTATCAATGATGACAGATTTTTTAATGAGGTTATAAATTGGCTGAAATTCCGGATGAGGAGTTCATACTTAAAACTACGTCTGCATGCGCCGGATGCAGTGCTTCCCTTGTTTTACGTTATGTTACAAAGGCGGCCGGGAAAGACACAGTGCTTGTGGTTCCTGCATGCTGTACAAGTGTGATTCAGGGAGTATACCCAAATACGGCAATGAATATCCCTGTATATAATATTGCGTTTGCATCTGCGGCAGCAGTTGCATCCGGTATGAGTGAGGCATTTCGGGCTGTCGGGAAAGATACCAATGTGATCTGCTTTGCAGGAGACGGCGGAACTGTTGATATAGGAATTCAGGCTTTATCCGGTGCTCTTGAGCGTGGTACAGATTTCCTTTACATCTGCTACGACAATGAGGCATACTCAAACACAGGTATGCAGAGGTCTGGTGCAACACCCCTTGGTGCAAGAACGACTACAACGCCGCTTGGAAAAACCGACTATAAAAAAGACCTCGATGCAATAGTTGAGGCTCATAATCCCGTTTATATGGCTACGGCATGCAGTGCATATCCTGTTGACATTTACAATAAAGTAAAAAAGGCACTTTCAATTCCCGGACCAAAATTTATGCATATTCTTGCGCCATGCCCGCCGGGATGGAGATATCCCGCGGAGAAGACAGTGGAGGTCGGAAAACTTGCTGTTCAGTCCGGAATGTGGGTTCTTTATGAACGCGAGGCCGGAAAGTTAAAGATAACAGGTGCATCCAAAGCTGCTATGAAGAAGAGGATTCCTGTATCCGAATATCTGAAGGTTCAGGGAAGATTTAAGACTGCATCAGAGGAGGACATAGCTGTTCTTTCTGAGCATGTTGAAAATAATATAAAAAAGCTCGAACGTGAGGTGGAAGGAATATGCTGATGATTGGTACCGGAAACAAGGCGGTTGCAACCGCAGTCCGTGATGCAAAACCGACCGTGGTTGCTGCATATCCTATTACGCCGCAGACAGAGATTGTGGAGGAGACTGCAAACTATGTTGCGTCAGGAGAGCTTGATGCACGATATATTCCTGTTGAGTCAGAACACTCCTCAATGGCGGCATGCATCGGAGCCGCTGCAACAGGTATCAGGACATTTACCGCAACAAGCTCACACGGACTTGTGTATATGTGCGAGATGCTACATATGTCTGCAGGGGCACGTCTTCCGATTGTAATGGCAAATGCAAACCGTGCACTCGGGCCCGGATGGAATATCGGTGCTGAGCATTCGGATTCAATGTCTATGAGAGATACAGGATGGCTTCAGGCATACGTATCGACTGTTCAGGAAGCATATGATATGACTCTTATGGCATTTCGTATAGCAGAAAATGAGGATGTGCTCCTGCCGGTTATGATAAACCTTGACGGATTTTTATTAACACACATTACCCAGTCTTTTGAGACACTCGAGCCTGGTGACTTTATTCCTCCTGTGAATATTCCGCATGCGATTGATATTGATAATCCCGGCGGATACGGAACACTTACACTTCCTTCTGATCATTTCAAATTCCGCCGCGATATCGAACGCGGAATGAGGGACTCGGTTAAGGTTATAGAAGATACCCAGACTGATTTTGCGAAGCGTTTCGGAAGAAAATACGGTATGTATGAGGAATATCTGACCGGAGATGCCGATGTTCTTGTAATATCAATGGGAACTCTTGCAAAGGAAGCCGAAGTTGCGGTTGATATCCTGCGAGAAGAAGGAATAAAAGCAGGCTCTCTTGGTATACGCTGGTTCAGGCCGTTCCCTGATTTAAAGGAAGTAATCGGGGATAAGGAAATTGTGGTAATCGACCGTAACTATTCCTTCGGATACGGCGGGATCCTTGTAAATGAAATCCGCTCCAAGACCGGATGCAGTCCTTTCAGTGTAATTGCAGGTCTTGGCGGTCAGGAAGTGACCTACGATGATATTGCAGGGTTTGTTAAGATGAGAAATGCCGGTAGCGAGCACTGGTTCGGGGTGAGTGAATAATGTATGAGATAAGACTTCACTCCCGCGGCGGGCAGGGCGGAGTTACTGCCGCAAAACTTCTTGCGCAGGCAGCGTTTCTGGATGGTAAGTATGCGACCGCAACACCTCTTTACGGTGCGGAAAGACGCGGTGCTCCTGTGGTTTCGTTTATCAGAATTGATGATGAGCCAATCAGGATTTATTCGCAGATAAGAAAGCCTGATCTTGTAATAGTTCTTGACTTATCCATTATGCATACAGTCGATGTCATGCAGGGTATAAAGCCGGAAGGTAAGGTTCTGGTAAACAGTCCGCGTCCTGTTGAGATGGGTGATCATAAGGTGTATAATGCCGACCTGACAGGTGTTGCATTATCCCTGGATCTTGTGGTTGCAGGAAATCCTATCCTGAACACTCCGCTTTTGGGAGCGATTGCAAAGGTCGGGCTTGTCTCCCGTGAATCTGTGCGAAAAGCAATCTCAGAGACATTTAAGGACGAGAGGAATGCTGAAGCGGCGATAAATGCATACGAGGAGCTTTCATTATGAGTGCAAAACTTGCGATTTCAAAACCGAAGACAGGTGCATCGGGAAAGACCGGTTCATGGAGAACTTTCAAACCCGTTGTTGACATGGACAAATGCAACAAGTGCGGCAACTGTTACCGTTTCTGTCCTGACGGGACAATTGATACTGAGTTTAATATTGATTATGATTATTGCAAGGGATGCGGAATCTGTGTTGAGGTCTGCCCGAAAAAAGCAATTGTCATGGTGCGTGAAGATTAAAAAAATATTTTTTTAAAAAATGGAGGGTTGCAATTCTGTTAATTTGCAGTAAAACCTGTAATTTTTTTTATAGAGATAAAAGATTTTAATCAGGGCGTAAATGTTTACCCCCGGACATTTAGTTCCTGGAGAAGTTCTTTCCTTTTTTTAATTATATCCTGTATATATTTGATCTGATCCTGATATTCAGCGCGTTCACGGGATATTGCATTCCCAAATGTATTCTCAATTATTGACAGCATCATTTCCCAGACCCGAATCTGCTGATTAAGTCTCAGATATTCCTCTGTTTTTTTCCGGGCAGAATCATCATCTCCGCATCTCATAAGAAGTTTTTTTCTCTCCTCTCTTTCAGATATGACGGAAACTATGAATTCCCTGAGTTCCTGGACAGATAACGGCTTCATTAAAAAACCCTGGATGATATCGCCATATTCCATTGCCTCCCTGGAGAGCAGGGATTTTGCAGTCACCACAATAATGCCGGTATCCCTGCAGTCTCCACGGTTTCTGATATGTCTGAGCACCTCCCAGCCGTCCATTGGTTCCATCATAATATCAAGCAGAATAATGTCGAACTGCTGGGTGTCCAGAATTGTGAGGGCCTGCTGTCCGCTGTTTGCAACTGTGACAGAATGTCCTGCTTTCTGAAGAATCTCTGTGTAAACAGAGCTTAACGGGACATTGTCGTCAATTATTAAAATCTCAGTATGATCCTTAATTTCAGTCATTGTTGTCGTCCTGTTTTTTTATGCCGTGATGTTTCATCAAATAATTCCATATCTTCTCAGAGCCTACCCAGCCCATGTCAAGTTTTTTAATAAGCTCATCGATTAAACAGATCTGTTCATCAACTATTTTCCGGTTTGCTTCAGTCTGATCAAGTTCATTGAGCATTCTGATTATGGTCAGGGGATTTCGAATCTCATCATTTACTGCTCCAAGCTGCATCATATTCTGTTGAATCTGGGCTAATGAATGGGATTCGCGCTGTGTCAGCCCTATTGTATGCAGGCCAAAGCCCACATCCTCGCAGATCTCATTAAAAAGACCAAGATCTTCTTCATCAGGGATAACTTTTTCCGGCAGAATTGCTGAGAGAACGCCATAGTTTTCCCCTTCATACCTGAGGGGACAGGTCAGGGTAATCCTGCCGGAACTAAACGCGAAAAGGGGACAATTATTGCATTTCCCTGTAAGTTTATTAACCTGTATAACACCGTTTTGTTGCAGAGCGTCCTTTAAACACCAGGGGATATTCCCCCGTGAGAGTGAGTTTTCAAGGTCTGTAAATACTTCTTCAATCCCGGATTTATACATTCTGAGGAATTCTCCCTTATTATTAAAACGCACAATCCAGACATTTTCAAATCCTCTGCTTTTGCCCATTATATCGCAGATTTTCTGAGGGAGTATATCCGGATCCTTCTCAAATACAAGGAGCTGATTGACAGTTCTTATGGTTCGAAGTATCTGGTTGAGGTAGAGGATGTGATCTTTTGATTCTTTCTGTTCGATTATCTTATTTTCCAGATCACGGTGGGTTGTCCTAAGTTTCTCTTCAGTCAGTTTGTGTTCGGAAATCTCCCTGTTCAGTTCATCCCTTGAAGCAGTTACAATTTGAATCTGCTCTGCCATCGTGTTGAGACGGCGGGCAATTCCCCCGATCTCGTCATCTCTGGTCACCGGTATCCGGTACTCAAGGTTGCCTGAAGCGAACTCTTTACTCCCTTTATTGACATCTCCAATTGACAATATTATCCGGCGGCTGAGGAGCAGGTAGTTGATACTGATGATGACAAACATTGCAAGGACGAGTGCTACGATGAAGATATCATTTAAGAACCGGATTTCACTTAGGTTATTATTATATATATGGCGGAGCTGCCAGGCCTCAAAGATAAGTCCCTGTGTCTGGATCTGATTACTGTACCATATGGCAGGAGAGCCTGTGACGGGTGAAAAAAGATTATTTTCGTTAAATTCCTGCGTCTGCTGCACATCCCCAAGAATCCTGCCGATTTCTGTGTTGCTTTCTCTGATTATCGAGATGCTCCGTTCTTCCTTTGAGCCTGTTGATTTTAGTTCATTGAGAACAGGCTGGAGTGAAGCATAACGGTCTTTCCACTGTAAATAGGCCCGTGGTTCGCCAAAGAGGAAATATTCATTTGAGAGCTGGGAAAGTTCGTTTCCTCCTTTTACCAGTTCGGCTGCGAGATTCTCCTGATACTCAAGATCCTGCTTCTCCTGACTGGTGTAAAGGATAGAGCCCGATATCACAATAACAACAATCAGGGATATTATGGCACTGAGCCGGATCTGGTCATTAATATTCATGAGCACCTCAGCGTTTGTCACCTGATTATGTTGACAGCGGTCGGTTTTACCTCCCGCATTGCGTCCTGGTAGATCATATCAAGATATGACGGCGGGATTTTTCCGTCTGTCATATTCTGTTCTCTCATCCACCGTGCCTCCTCTTCCATCGTGGGTATGAGTCCCTGGTCAAGTGATAGTACAAACCATGTTTTTGCCCATGTGGTATTCAGGTACTCATCTGTCATATTTGCACGCTGCCTGACTATCTCCTTTGCTTCCTGCTCATGCGAATAGAGGAATGTCTCTGCATCATCGAGTGCCCTGAGATACTGCCGAATCATGTCCGGGCGGTCGCGGATTACGTCTGCCTTTGTAAAAGTAACCCAGTAGTAGCGCTGGCCGCCCTGTACAGACCATGTTATGCTGTTGCCGGCAAGTTCCTTTTCTATCTGGTGCACAAAAGGCTGCCAGATGACGGCTGCATCGGATTCGCCACTTATAGCACTCTCTACAACATCTGCAGTCGGAAGATAGAGGGTTTTTATCTTTGTTTCATCTATTCCGTTATTGTCGAGATACCTTCCTAAGTAAAACTCCGCAATGGTCCCTTTCTGGAGGGCAATTGTTTTTCCCTTCAGGTCTGACGGCACTGTAATTCCCCTGTCTTTGCGGGCAATTATTGAGATGGTGTCGGCTTTCATCGTGCTTGCAATAATCCGGATATCGGGCGAATTAATACTGGCCCCTACACCGACATACTCAGCCGCATATGCAATGTCTGCATCTTCCGAAAGGAGTTTTTTCATTGCATCAAAACCGCTGGGAGTCTCAATAAGGGTCACATCCAGCCCGTATTTTTCAAAATATCCTTTTTCATCGGCGATCAGAGTCAGAGCCGAGAGATCAGGCGGACCTGTTGCGATAATTAAGGGCTCTAATTTGTCTGATGGTACCGAAGGTTGTGCATTTAAAAAAATAACGCCGGCAGCCAGTATGATGACGGCAGCGACTGTGATTACTGCAATCTTTAACGGACTGATATTTGGATAATCGATTTTTTTTATATCCATGATCTTTCCTCTTTTAAGCAACCTCCGGCTGGCTGGTGGATTTCGCAGGGATATTATCTGAATTGTATTTCCTGTGAAACAGGGAGAACACTGCTGATGAAAATTCGGAATAAGATTGTGATATTGCTATAAATGACAACAATCCGCGTCGATTTAATTCATCGTCACTTCATTATACTTGACGATGATATAAATATGTGTTGCGCAGCGGGTTTTGTGCTTTGCCCGGATGTTTAATTTAAATTTCAAAGTGATTTAAATGCAAAATTAAGATGTTTTTTGGGCTGTTCCTGAGAAAGATGCCACTCATTTAATTTGTATTTATAGCTGTTTTTCCCCGTAACTTTCAAGTTTTTCTTGAATGTCCATAATCCTGGTTAAAAACAGAGATTCGGGATTTCCTGAGAGCATTGGTGTTACATCCGGTTCGCATTCCAGCAGTTCCTCTTCATACGGGATGACAAACTGCTCTGTGAAAAGGTTAAGAGTTTCTCCAAGAATGTCCTGCACTTTTGTGATGTCACGTTCTGATCTCACACGGTTGATTACAAGATGAATATAAGGAATGCCAAGATCCCTGGCAAGCCGGGCAGAATGCTTTACCACTGAGACGGCATTGAAGGTGGGATCGGTTACAAGCAGTGCCTGATCAAACCCTTTCGCAATTGCACGCCCGAAATGCTCCACACCTGCCTGTGTGTCCATTAAAATGACCTCATTCTCCCTGAGATTGATGTACCTGACAACAGATTCAAGAAGGGCATTTTCCGGGCAGAGGCATCCGGTTGCAGCCTGAACAACTGTCCCCATGACAAGAATGTTCACCCTGTCCGGACCTTTCACACCAAACCGCTCCACAACATCAGTCACATCAGGATTCAGTTTAAGCATAAGCCCCCAGCCTTCACCCGGGCGTGCTCCTGTCTTTTCCTCGACATAATCGGGGTTATGTGTGAGCGGCACAATCAGATCACTATCTTCCCGCGGCATTCCGATGGCATATGGCAGGTTCATCTGAGGATCTTCATCAACCGCAAGCGTCGTGTATTCTTTCTGTGCAAAGAGATGGGAGAGAAGAGCGGTTATGGTGGTCTTTCCGACACCTCCTTTTCCGGTTATCACAACACGGAATCCTTTTTCCGGCACTTTTTGTGTATTCTTTCTGATTGTATTTGCAGTCTCTGCTATCCTTTTTCGCTTATTTTTACTGTCACTTATGATAATTATCACTCCTTATTATCTTTGGGATGAAGCTGAAATCTCCTTATCCGCAATATTTCTGCTCCGGCATTTCGGGCACATCTCCTGAACACTCTTTGCCAGAGGCGGGTTTATCTTTTCATATACCTTTTTGGAAAGCATGTCAGGTGCGTAATAACCTCCGCATACAGGGCATTTTGTAAGCTTTACTTTGGTTTCATTCCATGATCTCATAATCCGCTCATCGCCGGAGTCCTCAGTCTCAATGGCATGGGTAGGACAGACTGAAACGCAGGCTTTGCATCCCATACATGACGGATTTTCTGAAAGAAACGGGGTGCTGACCACAGTATACGGGCCGCGGTTTACAAAGGATATTGCTCCTGCACCCATTATTTCATTGCATACCCTGACACAGAGTCCACAGAGAACACATTTATTTCCAAGCGGGTCTGTCTTATCCACTTTTTTGAAAAACCGTGTTTTTGTAACGCCGTAACGGGCTGCCAGTGATTTTATAACCTCGGATTTCGGTGCTTCCGCAAGATAAAGTTCCAGAATCATCTGTCTGTGGCGGAGAATCTCAGGCGAGTCAGTGACAATATCAAGTCCGTCCTCTGCCCGCAGAGTACAGGATGTTACCATCTCATTTCCACCTCTGCACTTCTTCTCAACCATGCAGAGACGGCATGCACCATAGGGTGAGAGCGATGCGTCATAGCATAGGTGAGGTATCTCAATACCCTCTCTTATTGCCACCTGAAGCATTATCTCCCCTTTCTTAGCCGGATACCTGCTTCCGTTGATTATGACAGTGACATCCTCCAGACTTTCTTTTAACAGCTCTTCGTTAATGCAGATTTCATCAGTCATAATTTCACCAGTGCATCATATTCTTCCCTGAAATAATCAAGGGTAGTCAGAACGGGGTTTGGCGCAGTCTGGCCCAGCCCGCAGAGCGAGGTTTTGGCAATCGTCTCAGAGAGTGATTTTAGGGTATTAAGATCCTCAGCTGTTCCTTTGCCTCCCAGAATTTTGTTGAGCAGAATAAGCGTGTGCTTAAGTCCCTCCCGGCAGGGGATACATTTACCGCACGATTCTCCTGTTGCGAAACTGATAAAATAACGGGCAATATCAACCATATTCGTATCCTCGTCCATAACAACAATCCCGCCGGAACCCATAATTGATCCGATGGCATTTAAGCTCTCAAAATCCACAGTCGTATCAAAGAGCCGGAGAGGAATGCAGCCGCCGGAAGGCCCTCCTGTCTGAACAGCCTTAACGGCCTTTCCATCCGCACCGCCGTCTCCGATATCGAGTACAATTTTTTTCAGGGTTGTTCCGAGAGGCACTTCAACAAGCCCGACCTTCTCAACATCCCCGACAAGGGAGAATACTTTTGTGCCGGAATTTTTTTCAGCTCCGATATTTCTGTACCATTCACTGCCGTTTTTAATTATCACCGGAACATTGCACCAGGTCTCAACATTGTTGAGATCAGTAGGTTTTCCCCAGAGTCCCGAGTCTGTCAGGCGTGGGGGACGCGGGTGAGGACGGCCTGTTCTCCCTTCAATAGATGCAACGAGAGCTGTTGACTCTCCGCATACAAAAGCACCTGCTCCTGTTGCGATCTTAATATCAAAGGAAAAATCAGTTCCAAAGATATTCTTTCCGAGAATGCCGCATCCACGTGCCTCTGCAATGGCATGCTTAAGCCTGAAGATAGCAAGCGGATACTCTGCACGGATGTAGATTAGGCCCTCTTCAGTGCCTATTGCATAAGCTCCGAGAATCATTCCTTCAATGAGCATATGAGGATCGCTCTCCATCTCATTGCGGTTCATATATGCACCGGGGTCTCCCTCATCGGCATTGCAGATGATGTACTTCTTATCGCTCTTTTTCTCTTTTGTTATCCGCCATTTCAGCCCGGCAGGAAATCCCGCACCGCCCCGGCCGCGAAGGCCGGAGTTTTCCACTTCCTCAAGGACAGTATCAGGACTCATGTTTAAAAGAGCATCAGACGCAGCCGAATAACCGCCGACAGCAAGATATTCATCGATATCCTCGGGATTTATGATGCCTGTATTCCTGAGGATCACCTTCTGTTGCTGACCGAAGAACGGGATATCGCAATAGAGCGGTATCTCCTCAAAGCCGTGGCCGTATGTGATATTATGCCCCATCAGGTGATCCCACTCTTCTATCCGGCAGAGTGCCTTACCGAAGGGAACTGTTCCTGAAAGAACCGCATCAAGAATATCATCCACATCGTCCTCACTAACCCGGTGAAGAAGAACAAGCGGTTTTTTTGGATGTGCAATTGTGACAATCGGCTCTTCTCTGCAGTAGCCGATGCAGCCTGTGGGGACAAGTGAGATCTTCAGCCCTCTTTTCTGAACAGCCTCATGCAGGCGCTCATATATTGCAGTGCCGCCAACCGCCGCACCGCAGGTTGCAAGGCCTACAGTAATGCGGGGAATGTCGGGTTTTAGTTTTTTCAGCCCGGAATTCTGCCGTCTGATTATTCCGGCAGGCAGCTCAGTAATCATCTCTCCTCCATCCGTAATCTTCAAGAATGCCTCGAAGATCTTCAGGTTTTGCATACCCGTAGAGGTTATTGTCAACCCTTAAAACCGGCGCAATGCTGCATGCTCCAAAACAGCGGGCGATCTCCAGTGTAAAGGCATTATTTTCTGTCGTGACAGGTTTTCTCTTATCCTCGGTAATCCCTGCCGGAAGTCCGAGCATTTCTTCAAGATTTCTGAGAATTTCTGCTGCACCCTTAACATGGCAGGCAGTGCCCATACAGACTGTAATCCTGTGATCACCAACCGGCTCCAGGCTGAAGAATGAGTAGAAGGTGACCAGACTGTACAGCTGTGAGAGATGAACATCCAGCTTCCCTGAAAGCATCTCAAGTGATTCACGCGGGATATAACGCTCCTCATTCTGAATATCGCTGAGAATACCAAGAAGCCTTCCTGATGGTGAATCATAACAGGCGATTATTTCGTCCAGTGTTTTTTCATCCATGATATCATATCCGTCAAAAAAAAGGAACTGATATTTTTTCTTCAGATGCCAAGCGCCGTTCTTTTGCGTTCGATCTCTGCTTCTAAAAGGTCAGCGGCAGCGACAGGATCCGGTTCCACAGCAAAAGATGCATTGACCACATCCTTTAATGTAACTGCCAGTAACTGCACGACATTCGGGCTTCCAAAAATTTTCGGCGGAATTCCGAGAACTGTGTAAACTCCTGATGAAACAAAGTAAGTCCCGATGGAGACTGCCTTTTGTGAGTACCATTCAGGTGCGGCACCGCCAAGCGGCAGCTGGTCTATGCCGACACCGAGTTCGTCTGCGACATGGGCGGCAAGCATCAGTATTCTTGAACAGTCAACACATGAACCCATATGAAGAACAGGCGGGATGCCAAGAGAATTGCATACGGCTTTTAGTCCGTCCCCTGCCAGATCTGCAGCTTCCGGAACCAAAAGTCCTGCTTTTCCGCTTGCAATTGCAGCACACCCTGTTTCGACAACGAGAATATCCCGTTTGATAAGTTCCTTTGCAAGCGTTATATGGCCATAGTCGTGTTTGATCTTTGGGTTGTTGCACCCGACAACACCGACACAACCTTTGATACTGCCTGCGACAATGGCATCAATGAGCGGTTTGTATGTGCCGCCAAGTGCATTTCTGATCGCCTCTTCTGAAAATCCGGCCATGAGCTGAATCGGCTTTGCCGGAATCTTAACTCTTTCGTGGTTACGGTTGGGATAGTTTTCGATTGCGAGCCGGACAATCTCCTTTGCAGTTTCAAGGCCTGTTTCCGGATGGAACTCCTTATAGGTGGTACCATGCACCTTTGATTTATTGCTGGTCGAGATTACTTTTGTATGGTAGCAGCCGGCTGTGTGGGCAATGGAGGGGAATATGCACTGGTAATCTATGACCATCACTTCGACAGAACCGGTTGCAATGGCAAGTTCCTGATCGAGCATATTGCCTGCGATTGGAATCCCGTGGCGCATAAGCAGTTCATTGCCTGTGCAGCACATGCCTACGAGGTTTATGCCTTCTGCACCTTTCTCTTTTGCTAACTTTATCAGCCCGGGATCTTCGGCTGCCTTAACGATCATCTCGGAGAGAACAGGGTTGTGGCCATGCAGCACCACATTGACCTTGTCATGCGAGAGTACGCCGAGGTTTGCCCATGATTTAACCGGGGTCGGGGTGCCAAAGAGAATATCAGATCCTTCTGTGGCCATCATAGATCCTCCCCAGCCGTCAGACAGAGATGTTCTCATTGCGTGCAGGAGAATGTTCACATAATCAGCACCGACACCCATGTGTATCCTGTGCATGGCCTCAACAATTTCGCGGTCAACACTGCGAGGGTATATGCCTGCATCCTTCCAGAGCTTTTTAGTCTTCTCCGGTGCCCTCTCCACAAGCTGAATGCTGTTTTTGAGAGTTCCATACTCTTCAAGCATGCCGCGGGCAAGATCCTCTGCAATCTCCTCTTTCTTCCGCCCCTCTGTTTTTATGCCATACTCCTCTGCAATAAGCTTCAGTTTCACCTCATCAGTGATCTGATAGCCCTGCGATTTTCCTTCGGCTGTTTCAAGGAGAACCTCTAAAACCTCACGACCGTGATCGGAATGGGCCGCTGCTCCGGTTGAGAGATCATCGAGAACATTTCGTGCGACAATTAAGTCAGCTGTTGCCCCGCAGACTCCCCTGTCCGGTTTTTTGCCAAACGGCTCAATGCGGCATGGTCCCATTGTGCACCTGTTGCAGCAGACGCCAAGCTGCCCGAAGCCGCACTGCGGCTGCTGGTATTCAAGCCTGTCCCATGCAGTCTCAACTCCGTCTTCGATTGTCTTTGCAATTATCTCCTGATCGGTTGCATCCAAAGCTCTCTTTTCTGCAATCTTCTTTGCCCCTGATATATCAAACATTTTTAATCACCCCTACTTTGCAAAATTAAGTTTTTCATGCTGTTTCCTCTCTTGTCTCAGCTATCTTTTTCATAATATTCCGAAATGCTGCAATGTTCTCCGGAATTTTTGGAACTTCGACATCTGTTCCGGCAGACTTTATTACCCGCATGGAAAAGTCCTTTCTGCTGACCCGGATCAGATCATTGGCATCTCCGAATTCAAGAGCGCCTGTTTTGCACGCTTCGGCGCAGGCAGGAATCCTGCCCTCTTTCTGGCGTTCAATACAGTTGTCGCACTTGGCATTGACTTCCCGTTCATTATCAGTCTGAAAAACATTTTGGAACTGAATGATGCCAAACGGACATGCCATGGCACAGACCGCACAGCCTATACATCTGGAATAATCGATTGCAACAGTGCCTGTATCTTCATCACGATACAGTGCTTCAGTCGGACAGACCTGCATACAGGGGGCAGGACTGCAGTGCCTGCACCGGTTAGGAAAAGTCAGGTAATTTATCCCGGGTTCCACATAAATACGTGGCATTGAAACGGGTTTTTCACAGATTGCATCGAAGAGATTTTTGCTTTTTGCATGCTCAATAGCACACGCAACATCACAATGCCTGCACCCGATGCACAGTTCAGGCCTTACAAAAACAGTTTTCATTATTCATTGCCTCCCAACTGCCAACAGATGTTGTTGTTGAACACAGCATTTCTGGTGGCGAATAGTGGGGAATATGCAATAAACATGTATAATACTTTGGGTGATAAAAAAGCAGGAAAATATGTAATTTTAAGGAGGGTTCGTTTATTCCTGACCGGGCATTTGATATGGAATTTGTAATTGATTATGATCATTGCAAAGGCTGCGTAATCTGTTTTGTGGAGATGGCGGGGCTTTTTGCAGATGAATTAATATTGCTTACAGATGCTCTCTTAAATGATATGAAAAAATACAGGGTATGACATGGTCAGGTAAAACCTCCAAAATATATATTTTTAAAAGCAGGCAGTTTTTTATGAGAAAAAATATTGCTTATCGCCTTTTTTTTATGTTTATATCCTGTTTGTTTTTTTATTCCGCAACAGGCACAAGCTTTCCCTTTAATTTTTTTTCAAGATCCAGGTTTATCATTTCAACGACATTATTTGCCATTCCTTTGACCTTAAAGAGAACAAGCGGGTCATTTCTTAAATAATTTGAATCTGTATCTGTGTTAAACTGGGCGCCGTGTGTCCTGTAGGAGATTCCAAACGGTGCAAGCAGGTAACCCATCTGCTGGAAATACAGGTAGATATCCATGGCAGTCTTGGTTGCCCCGTCCTCATGACCGGATACTGTTATTCCCACAATTTTACCATTCGTTAATCCGGGTTTTTTCAACAGGTTTTGATTCTGAATGCAGTTTAACCGGTCAAGAAAATCCTTGAGCCGGGCAGACATATTATTCCAGTTTATGGGAGATCCGATGATGACGGCTTTTGATGCGATGATCATCTCATGTAATGCAGGCATGTCATCCAGCTGGTCTCTGCATGGATAAGTGCAGGCATTATCCCTCATGCTGTAGCAGCACCAGCAGTGATTTATATGAAATTCATTCAGATTATAGCGGCGGTAACTTACCTCTCTCTCTTTTAGCACCTCCTCCACCAGATCCATCATAAATCCGGTGTTGTTTGCACGATGGTTGCTGCCGTTTATCAGAAGAACATCAAACTTTTCGCCGTCATATCTCAGCTTCTTCCTTGCTTCGGAATCTGAGTATTCTGAGCCGTGACTGGAACATTGTGGACACTCATCCGGAGGAGCATCACCCTTCCAGATGAATCCGCAGACATTGCAGACCCAGGTTTTATCTGGTTCATTACTGGCTGGTTTCACTTCCTCTTGTGCAATAGAAGACATGCTTAAATCCCTCCTCACTTTGAACCGGGCATCCCGGACAGAGGCACCCGTTTTCTTCTTTTATGCAGCTACTTTTCCCCCCGGATTCAAGGCAGAACGCAATCTCTTCATTGCACTCAACAAAGCTCGGGCACATTTTGCACAGACACATTTGTATTGCTTTTTTCCTGTCCATCATAATTTCCCCTTTCTCCTGATCTTCTCATTCACTGTTTTTAAGCCTTCGTGAACATTCCAAAAAAGCACGGCCGACTCTTTTGCCGGAAAGGATAGATTAATAAATCGTGTTTATTCAGCGGATTTGTGTGAAAAAAGGTTATTTTTCAAACGGCAATTTTTGTTCAGAAATAATTTCAATAAAATTGCCACGTTTCTCTCTCTGGTTCATATCGCCGGCGGGGCGGGTTTTCTTCTCATGTTCCGCCATTTTGGAAAGCAGTTCATCAAATGATTGTTTGGGTTTTTTTAAATCTGATAATTATGCCCGGATTTTTTCTGAGACGGGGATAATAAAGGATGAAATTTTACTATTAATTATGAAGAAGGGAGGGGGAGAGTCCCCCTCCCTTCAACTCTCCCCCTGAATTAATGATAAGTCGCCGGAGGGAGGGGCGAGCCTCCCTCGCGGCTCCTTATTTTTTTGGATTGTCGCTATTTCAATAATAAAAATTGAAAACAATTTTTCAGGGTTTTTTAATCCCGCCTGCTGAGAATACCCGGAGGGTATTCTAAAAGCAGGCTATCGTAATGGTAAAGGCCTGAGTGAAGTAGCGTGTTTGCGAAGTGGTATTTGCGCAGGGGTTGCCGGAAAAAAAGGGATTATATAGGGTCTTTTCACTCTTTATCTTTTATAAGCAGTTTTTCTATCAGCTATTTTTAATAATTTTATATCTTCATTATCAATGTAGAAAAAGATTCGATAATCTCCTACTCTCAGCCTGTATTTTTTTGGAAGCATATTTTTTAACTGTTTTATATCCGCATTGGGCCGGGATGTAAAAGGATCTTCTATCAGCTCCAGAAGCGCTTCCTTAACTCTTTTTTTGGCTGCATCATCCAGATCGCCTAATTGTTTTCTGAATCTTTTTGTGACAAAAAGAGAATATGACATCTTAGATTGCTTCCAGATCTAAAGGTGTGAATTCTTCATTTTCTAAAATATCATTTAATTCGGCATCTAATTTTTTAGTGCAATAATAATTTAGAAGCCGGTCTACAATGTCGCTATATGATTCACCTTTATGACCAATTTTCTTAAGTTCCTGCTTAATCTCATCAGTCACAGTGATGGTTGACATAATAATTATTAATATGACACAATATTTCTTAAATTATTTGTGAACACGTAAAAATTCGCATATTGTAAAATAATAAAACAGGTTTGGGAAAAATATCTGAGTTCAATTCTTTAAACTTTCATTTTCTGCACAAAAAGGCATATTCACAAAATTGCCACGTTTTTCGATTTGTTTCATCTCTTTGATAAGGCAGATTTTCTTCTCATGTTCCGCCATTTTGGAAAGCAGTTCATCAAATGATTGTTTGGGTTTTTTTAAATCTGATAATTATGCCCGGATTTTTTCTGAGACGGGGATATTTCTTGTCTCATCCATGAGTTATTGATAGAATTATTATTGTATTTAGGATTTGGTGTGTTGAGATTCTGTGAAATAATTATATATAGTTATATAATGATAGTTAGGTATTATGTCTGAAGCAGCTGAAAGTAAATCCGGAGTTCACTCCCCGACACTTGACAGCATAAAAATGGTTGAGGAGTTTATCAGAGAGAAAAGCGGCGAATTCAAAAAAACTGCTCTTTGCAAAAATCTCCCCAAGCAGATGATGTATCAGACTTTTATGCAGATTATTGATTATCTTATGGAATCAGGTAAAATTGCGGTTGATAGTAAAGGGCACATCTGCTGGATATATAATCCCGAGGTTGTAAAGTACTATAACAGCCGTGAGGATTTAAGGATTAGATGAAAGCACGTGTCTATTTCAACGATGAAAGTGCTTCTGAAAAATACAAAAAACTTAAACTTTCTTCTGATTTAAAAGACCTGAGAACTTTAAAGGAAATTGACAAAGCAATAGATAATCTTGAAAAAAATCCTTTTTCAGGTATACAAATTCCAAAGCGTCTGATTCCAAAAAAATTTAATCAAAGGTTTGAACCCGATAATCTTTGGAAATATAATCTCAATAATTCCTGGAGAATGATATACTGGATATCATCTGATGAAGATGGGTGTATCACTTTGCTGATTGACTGGATGGATCACAAGGAATATGAGAAGTTGTTTGGCTACAATTCTTCTTGAGAGTCGAATCATCCAAAAATTATGCTAAAAGGAGGGGGAGAGTCCCCCTCCTTTGAATCCACCCCCTGATTTATGATAAGTCGCCGGAGGGAGGGGCAAGCCTCCCTCACTGCTCCTGTTGCTTTTAGGTGTGGTAAAAAATCAGGGAAAAAACAGATGATCTTTTTTAAATCCCGCCTGCTGAGAATACCCGGGAGGGTATTCTAAAAGCAGGTTATCGCTATTGTCCTGATTGTTATGAGAAACAATTCTCTAATAAAAAATACCTGACAGTCCTGCAAAAAAAATTATAAAAACGAAAGCGCCCCCAACAGGACTCGAACCTGTGACATTCTGGTTAACAGCCAGACACTCTACCAACTGAGTT
>NZ_JBSREC010000071.1:0-5136 GCF_055145805.1 Methanomicrobium sp.
TTAAACCAGATGAAAATAAAATGCAATGTCTCTCAAATTTTGCAGATAAAATTGAAAAAAAATTTGGGTTGAAATTGGAGTTTGTTTCCGGTGGGAACTCAGCAAATTATGACTGGTTCATGTCAACGAAGGATGTTGGAAGGATCAATAATTTACGTCTTGGTGAATCCATATTTCTTGGACGGGAAACACTCAACAGATCTCCAATTCCCGGTTTATTTACAAATGCATTCACACTTGTTGCAGAGGTAATTGAATCAAAATTAAAACCATCTCTTCCATCCGGAGAACCCTGTCAAAATGCATTTGGTCAGATACCTGAATTTAAGAATCGTGGCCAGATAAAAAGAGTTATACTTGGAATTGGATTGCAGGATGTTACGTTTTCAGGACTGACTCCTAAAATAGATATTGACATTCTTGGAATGAGCAGTGATCACATTGTTATTGATGCAAAGCAGAACTGCCTGGATGTTGGAAGTCTGGTGGAGTTCAACCTTAATTATGGAGCTTTGCTCTCAGCTATGACTTCTCCGTATATTCTGAAAAAATATCTCTGATAAATATAACATCCGGCACTGTTTCATTCAGTGTTAAATTCAGTGATACCTCTGTAGAATATCCCTATAAACATTATCACCGGTCAGGCAATACATTTTATCTGCAGGAACAAAAAATACCTCATGGATTATGCAGAAGGAAGGCCCGGCAGGGTCTTTGTAATGCGGGTTGATGACAGAGAGGAACTTTTAGGAACAATTACACAGTTTTTAAAGGATAAGGATGTGGCATCAGGAGCTGTATTCTTCCTTGGCGCCTTAAAAGAGGGAAAGCTTGTCACCGGCCCAAAAGAGCCGGTTATTCCGCCGGTTCCAAATGGGATTGTAATAGAAGACGGCTGGGAGATTATCGGAATTGGGACTGTGTATCCGGGCGTTGAAGACGGCCCATCACTTCATATACATACATCAGCAGGAAGAGGTGAAAGGGCTGTAACAGGCTGTCTTCGTGAGTTTGCAGAAGTATATCTAGTTGCAGAAGTCATTATCCTTGAGTTCACAGGAATTTTTGTCAAAAGACTCCCTGACCCAAATCTGGGCATCAGTATACCGATATTTTAGAATCCTTCTGCTAACAAAACAGATGCTTATAAAGGCACTGTAACATTTAATACCAACAAAACTTTTGAAGAAACCTGGAAATACCCCGGTACAATTGAGTTTGCCGGCATTAATGAAGACGGCAACGGATACATTTTTAAAATTGACTTTCAGCACGATAAATGGGACTCTAATATCAGTCTCTCATCTGATGGAAACACAATGACAGACTATGACAATTATACCTACCACAGACTTTAATTTTTTATTTCACAAGCTGCACCTTTCAAACAAAAATCATAGGAATAATTTTATGAAATATGTCTTAGAGATAATGATATATTTATGACTTTTTTAAAAATATGTAGCAAGTCAGGAATTCTCACCGTGATAATTTTAGGGGCGATAATGATAGCCCTTGACGGTTCAACTGTATCGCCAATTCTATACCCTCTCAAAACTTATTTTGGTGTAAGCGAGCGGCTTATTGTATGGGCAATAAACATTGAGGTTATGTTTCTGCTTATCTTCTCACCAATAATAGCAAAAATTTCGGACTACCTGGGAAGAAAAAAAGTATATCTCTTCTGTGCTGCTTCATTTCTTGCAGGTCTTATAATAGTGACACTGTCAGACTCCTATGCAGTTTTCCTTATCGGAAGGGCACTTCAGGGAATCGGCGCCGGAATATCTGTTCTGGCAATAATTCTTATCGGAGACAATTTCACAGGCAACAGGGGAACGGTTCTCGGAGTATTTGGTGTCGTTATAGGCATGGTATACGCTGCCGGTCCTATTGTCTCCGGATTTCTGGAAGGTTTCGACTGGCATTATGTATTTGCAGCAAACATTCCTGTTGCAGCAGCTCTTCTGGTAATCTGCTATTTCCTGCTGCCTGACGACGGGGTGTTCAAAGACAGGAATACTGCAGACTGGAAAGGCATGATTTTTCTGGGCATCTCAATAGCGGCATTTTCAGTATTTGTAACGGAATTTAACGGATTGCCACTGTCAGCAGAGCTTATAGCCGTTCTTATGATTTGTGCTGCAGGAATTTTGCTGTTTTTACATTTCGAAAAAGATGCCGTTGAAAAAATTCTGCCTCTTGATATGCTTAAACGGCGAAATCCACAAATCGCCTGTGTTCTGACGCTTTTTGGGTACCTTGCAGGTGCGGGAACATACTTTTTTTCAACTTATGCAATTCTCGCCTTTAACCTTTCAGACTCCATGGGATCATACATTCTTATTCCTTTCACAGTATCATCCCTTGCTGCAACTATAATTATAGGAAAAGCTCTTGATATTACAGGCCCAAAACCGGTTCTCATTGTAGGAGGGCTTATATCTATCGCAGGAATGATTGTTCTCGGGTTTTCACAGAGCCTTTCAGCCTTTGTCCTTTCAATAATACTCATAGGCGCCGGAAATGCCTCAATTGCCGGAAACGCAATATATTACCTGATGCTGGCTGAATCAGGTCAGAATAACAGGGCATCAGCACAGGGTCTTTTGAATATTCTTCTTAATGCAGGTTCTCTTATAGGAGGGGCAGTCCTTGGTGTCGTACTTGATTCACAGGCAAAGGGGGTTTTCAGCTTTAAAACCACATATATCTCACTTGCTTTTGTTTACCTTGCCCTGACAGTGCTTGCTCTTTTCATAAACCGGGGAGACAAAAAAGGCTGCAAAAACAGCTCTTCTGATACCTGATTTCAGAAAATACCTTACATTTTTCTAATTTTATTGATACCAAAAGAGGGGGTGAATATACCGAAGCAATAGATGCAGCCGGAAAATGGGATTACAGCAGCAATTCCCCGATACCTCCCTGACTAATATATTAAGAGAAGCGTGAAATTTCTGAAGAAAGATTTGGAAATACTGTAACCTAAGTTTGCCACATCACTCAAATTCATTGTATTGTGCAAGAATTAAATTTGACAGTTCCAGGAATTTTTGAAAATATTACCAAAAATAACCTTATTATGAGCTTAAATTTTAAATAACTCTGGCATTATAAAAATAAAACTGATTTTTTGCATACAAATATGTCCCAACTGGCAAAGTCAGGCTGTAAATAATCCAAAAACCCGCAGAAGAGAGGTTCTAATATACCCGGGGAAGGTAAATTCGCACCTGGCATTCATGATGACTATGAATTAATTGCCAGCAAATTATTTTCCCACTTTATTCTGATTTTAATCAGTTTTCAGGTAGTCATTCCGGCGTATAAACTTCATCAAATGTGCGTGCCTTTTTATCATCAAAAACCTGATCTGCGCACCATTTTATCCCAAATTCAATAAAACTCACAAGTATAGGAATTGTATCCGCTCCTTTTTCGGTCAGCACCCATTCCGATATTTTTGAGTCTTTGACAGAGTTTGTCCTCATTATATAGCCTTCCTCCTCAAGTTCACGCAGCCTAAGTATAAGAACACGGGATGTAAGTCCCGGGAGAGAGCGTTTTATCTGGTTAAATCTGCAGATGTTTAAAATTGCAATATCTCTTAGAATAAGAAGTGCCCATTTCTTTCCCAAGACCTGAATTGCAATATGAATTGGGCATTCTTTATATTTTACCACAGGAACCAGAGCAAAGCCACCATCCGGATTGCATGAATTCATGGTATACTATTGGTTCCTGCAGCATTAATTAAGTATTATTTGTATACCACTTAAGAAGGATTTCAGTTTATTACCCCTGCAGTATTAATAAAATCCTGCTCAAAAATATGTCAGAAACTGTTATTACGTCATTTTCAAATCGTTACAGTGAAAATGATTCAGACCCGGTTACAGGTATAGCTAAAAGAATGGCATCTGCGAAAACTAAAGGAGAACTTGGAACAATACTCGCAGAAGAGGTTCGCAGGTACACAATTATGGATTTACAGATAATAGGCGGGAGAATGCACGAAGAATGCTTAAGACTCCCGCAACCGTACAGAGAACAGGTTAGTCCCTTCATAAAAGAGTGGATTATGGGTGGATATCATAAACTGCTTACCATGCAGAATTCAGGCATTTTTCCAAGACTTTCAGAGCCGATAACAGAGAGGGATACATTTGATAGATTTTGCAATATTATATGTGAGGGTTGCTTTCAGGGGGATGAAAATATGAAAAGGATGCCTCTGTACTATAAGCCAAAGCACAGGCTTTTTTATTATATGATCTCGGCATTTACCATATTTGTTCTTGACAACCCGGGTCATCCTGTTGGAATGCCATTTCCCGGAGGATTTAAGGTGGAAGAAAAAAATGGCAGGTATTTCTGCATTATTCGCGACCATGAAAAAGATCTTCCTTTTTCTATATGCAATTTCTGCCCTGCCATGCAGACAAAGTAAAAATTTTACATAAGGGTACCTGAATGTCTTTTATAATACTTAAAAAAGAGATCTTTTCTGATAACTTCTGTGAAAAGCAAAAAAAATTCAACTAAAAAATCTACAGACATGAAAGCCTCAGAATTGCTTATTAAAATTCAAAAATCCTTAAATGAACTTCCAGAGTTTAATACTCAGAATATTAACGAAAAATTTTCAGAAATTGATAATAAACCTGATATTATCTCATGCCTCAGGGAGTACAATTCATCTGCATTCGCGGAAATATGCAGCAATGATAAAAAAATTCCTGATTTTGAAATTAATTCTTCAAAAATTGAAAATTTTTTGAAAGATATAAATTTCTATTTTGATACTTACGCCTTAAAGAATGCTAACAAAAGAATATTTATTTCATGCATCTCCCTATATCTTACTTTTATCGCAAAAAAACCACTACACCCGCCTGATATTTCAAATTTCGGAGAGATGACAATTTTGAAAAAAGGTAATTTTTTCTATTGCAGCGGAAAGAAAAAGTACATAAAAGACAGCCATTCACTTTGCAAATACTGCGTTTGCAGAACACTTTGAAAAATATTATTTGGAGGTTAAAAAAATGAAATTTCTAAAAAATTAAAAAATCTAATATCAGGAGCACACCAAAGTAGAGCAGAAACAAAATAAAAAAAATCTGTCCC
>NZ_JBSREC010000072.1:0-7052 GCF_055145805.1 Methanomicrobium sp.
TGTTTGCAAACGCTATTATTGTCTTTAAGACATTTTTTGGTGAGGAAAGGTCACGTTTGAATTCAAGCGTTTTACCTTCCGGCATTTTTATCATAGAGGAGAGTGGGATAGCCATTACGCCTCCTTCTGCAGACCCAAAAGACCGGCTGACTGAACAACTGCCTCATGAAGTGCCTCCATCTTCTCCGATTCGTTGCGGCCGTCAACGAGGCGGATATATGCACCTCTATAATTAGGATGTTGGGCATTCTCTATAACAAAAGCAGTAGTTGATACAACTTCGCCGCCTATGCTGTCAAATGCCCTTGGGCCCATATGTGCCATTGTAATTATGGTTTCATTATCCAGTATATTCGCACGAAGTTTTTCAAAAGAGGATAAGAACATCCAGCTTTGCATCGTAATCATCGCAACCAAACCCTTCTTCATTGAAAGATCCAGATTGCGCTCAATAAACATAGCAAAGAGATCGGATTTGCTCTCCGGATAGTTGTCCTTTGCAAACTTTTTAAGATCTTCATTCAGCCCCTTATTCCCCATATATGGGGGATTTGCAACGACAACATGGTAACGCGGCTCAAGATATTCTGCCTGTTTTAAAGCGGACAGAACCTTCTTGTGAGTCTCATAGAGAATAAGACTGGATGAGAGATTCTTCTCATTTAACATCCGGCGGATGTCAGATAAAGAATTTGATGAAGGACGGATAAGCGATCCGAAATTATCAGCCTCAGTGAATCCAAGAATCGTCTCTTTTAGCCCGGAAGAAAAAAGATTGCTTCCAACCGCTGACATATAATCCTCAAACTCACCCTCATCAAATGAGATATTCTCAAGAACACAGATATTCGGCTGAACAGGACTCTCAAAGAACTTCCTGTTCTTCCTCTTCGCCTTCATAACAAGAGCAAAAGCCGCAAGCGATCCCGCACGCTTATCAATTTCAATACCATAGAGATTGTTTCGTAAAATTGTCTGCGGGATTTCGGATTCGATATAGCCTTCCTCTTTGTACATCTCATACAAAAGGTCGAATGCATAAACCAATATGTGCCCCGAACCGCAGGCAGGATCACACACCCGTATTTCCTCCGGTGAAGAAATCCTCAGAAAGTCTGACTCCTTCTCCTCAGGCATGATATAGTAATCCATCATCTCAAAAAGCCGGGAGTTTGGCCGGTTTAACATCCACAGCCGCCCAAGAGAATTCTCAACCAGATACTGAACAATCCACTTCGGAGTAAAAAGCTGGGTTACAGCCGGAATCTGGTCAGGTGTATACGCCTTTTTAGCCGCCATCAGGCGATCCTTCTTCTTCGCAATATAATCCTGGTAGATCCATCCGATGATCTCAGTCTCTCTCCAGTCTTCCTCGCTGATAATATCATTGAGATCTTCAAGAAGAGAATCGGTATGCAGAAGACGTTCAGGGAATAAAAGTTCGGTATAATCCGAGATCTCCTCAAACATAAACGGCATTGTCTCATGAAGGAAATTACAAAGCCTGAAAAACAGATAGCGGTACAGCTCCTCCTCCTTTCCCTCAGACTTAAGATCAAGAATATGGCCGCGATCAACATTCAGGAAAGAAAGATCCAGGGCCCTTGTCAGGATATCAGGCTCTTTTTTTCCTTCGGTCCCGGATGAAAAAACCCTGACCGGCATATACCCGTTCGCCTCCATAAAACGGATAGCAACAAACCTGTTAAACCATGTATAGGTAATCTCCTCAACAACCCGTTCGTAACCCTTTTTCTTTATCTCACCAACCAGAACCTTTCTCTGGTCTGCAATATCCTTTTTGTAAGGTTTTCCGCCGATAATAACCGAATCTTCAAATTCGCTCTCAACCTCGTAGATCTCTTTTGGAAAAATCTTGTAAAAAGCCGCCCGCTTCTTCGTCTCTTCAGAAAGCCTCTCTCTAAGTGAATCTGAAAATTGCAGCACCCTTGCCTTATCCATAATCAGATCACCTGTATCTTCTTCTTCTCATCCAGAATTTTCTTTAATTTGGCTTTCAATTCAGTGATATATTGCTCGAGGTCTTCCTCATTCTCAATGTTCTTCTTTGTTTTAAATATCGATTTATTATCGATTATCTCAAGAGGGACTTCAGGAACTACCTCGTCTCCGTCTTTTAAATCCGGCTTTTCTGCCTTAATCTTACTTTCAATCTCCTGATATGAATATTTATATTTTCCAGGAAGACTTCCAATCTGCAGTTTAATAAATGAACAGTCATTTGATCTCTCAACCTGTCCTGCAGAATAATCAAATGATTCACCAACAGATCCTATCTCAGCCGAATAATCTGACATAGAATATGAAAATTCTTTATTCAGCCGGGCTTTATATCCCTCAGTCTCGTTTTTAAATTCATCCTTCAATTTTGCAAGAGACTCTGCCAAAGAATTTTCAATAGATGCCTCAAGCTGTGGAAGCATCCGAATCTCCGGATAAGGTTCATCAGAATCAAGAATCCCTTCAATCTTAGAAAGACTTCTCTTTGCCTCCTCGTTTAGAAACTGGGCGTTTCTCCTGTATCCCTCGATCTTATCCAGAATTCTTTTAAATATATCCTTCTGGCTCCCTTCGAAGAATTTTACAGGCAGTTCAGCCTCTTTGTTAAGCCTGAATATTTCATCCGTCTCATCAGAGATCTTAGCCAGAAATGCCGACGGATCAGATACTCCCAAAAGATCCTTAATAAATCTCAGATAATTTTCAATAGGCTGTTTTCCCGGATACCTGCTCTCCTCTGAATATTTGACAAGATCCTCAGAAAGCTCCTGCTTCTTATCATCAAAGAGAGTTTTTGCCCGATTATAGAGATCACTCTCTTTATCCGGCAGATCGGTTTTTTCAAATACATCTCTAAGTACAGACTTAACATTATTTAAAATCTCAATGCCTGTCTTCTTCCTGATCTCAATGATAACTCTGTCAAAATGTTCCTTCTTTGTCAGATACCTGGTAATCTCTTCAGGTTCTAAGGAAAGGTAAGTCCTCTGGTACCTGAGTTTAATATCTTCATTTCTGAAAAGAGTCGCAACCAGGCCGGAAACTGTAAAATTCTTCCATCCATAAGGTTTCTTCATAAAATGGCTTCTTATTTCGCTTAACAAAACCTGGATTTTTTTCTCTTCTTTGACACTGATGTAATTGAGCATCTCATCAAGTGCAAGTTCATTTGCCCCCTGACTTCCCACTCCAAATCTCTCAAGGTCATCTTCTTTTAACAGCCTGATGATATCATACTCGGATTCAAACTCTTTCTTTACATAATCCGATTTGCTATAGACATTATCAATGAGTTTTTCATAACCCTCCTTTACCCTGTCTCTCGGCCCTCCCGAATCGATGCGAACCTCTTTGCCGTCGATAAAGACCCTTGCATTCTTAACTCCCTCACAGATTGCCATCTTTGAAGAGTCTTTAAGTCTCGCTGCTTCCTGATTTTTTTCAACAATAATTTTCTTTATAAAATCATCACTGCGGGTAGAACCGTTCTGTTTAAGATATTTTTCAATCTGTAGATACTCTTCAATCTGGGAAATAAATCCACTATCCTTTGGGAATATAAAAAGAAGAGTCCCATCTGAATCAACATTGCTTAAAACCTCCCCGGCAAAATTGCTCTGGTCGCTGCTTCCAGGATATTCATCAGACAAAGGTGTCAAAAACCTGATTGTCAAATCAGCATCAGTGGAATTCGTAATCTTATCATCAACCGATTTATTGAACTTATACTCTCCGTAAGACTTCTGGCAAACTTCATTTGAATTGAATACTTCATCATATACCTCATCGACAATTTTGTGCCTGTCAACATCGATATTTTTTATCTCCCTGTTTATTTCCTGCTCCTCATTTGTGAGAAAATGGAAAGTATCCCCGGATTTACTAATCAAAGTCTCCTTTTCAAGCCGGTTTAATGATGAGATTACAGTGTCTTTTAGTGCAAGTTTGTCCTCATCCACGCTTGTAAGCGATAAAACAACAATATTGTCAAGGGTTGGCTGAAGCTCCTTTACATGCCTGATTAAAAACAAAGTCTTCAGTATGAGACAGTCAAATTCTTCAAGATTATCATTATCCTCAGCCTGGGCTATCGTTCTTGCAATCACCGGGTCGAGAAACGTAACAACAGTATCATAAAACGAATAAAACGGAACGAGAGCACCCAGAGAAGAATCCCCATATTTTTCTGCTGCTTCCTTATATGCATTTAGCATCGAGCGTTCGCCTTTTGCAAGATGTTTCCCTGCAAAACCTGTCGATCGAATCTTTTCAAAAACCCTCTGCAACACATTAAACTGATATGGCACAAATGGATAAACCGATGTAAAATCTTCAGAATCCCGGAAATTCTTCATCTCGGCGCTGCCCTGTGAAAAAGATATCAGATTCTTAAGAATAATCTTCTTCTCATCGAAATAAAGAGAAAGAGTTTCATTATATTCATCCTTCTTCTTAAGGATCCTCTTCTTGATTACCTCATCGACATTCGCACTGGATAAACTAACTCTTGTATCAAAACGAGCCTGAATTTTAGAGAAATCCTGTTTTGTCTCTTTCTCCTTAATACCTTTAACCGCTGTCTCAATATCAGCCTGTGAAGTAACGATTATCCAGGCCTTTCCTTTAAGAATAGTCCCGAGTTCTTCTGCCACTGTCTGAAGATTAAGCATCAGGTGGCTGTTATCTCCGATATATTGCCCTATTTCATCAATAAGGAATATCACCTGATGATCCTTATCTTTTGAATCGCAGTATTTTTTAACAGCCTTTGCAAATTTTTCCGGAGTTAAAATATAGTTCTGGCCATCTGATTCAAACATCCTTGCAGATGCTTCCTTACTCTGAAAACCGCATCTTTCCAGAGCCTGAACAATATCATCCTGCTCAAATGAATACTGATCGCGGATATCTTCCCAATTGCCACCGTTTATCTTTTGAAATTCTTCTTTAAATGAATCAAAAAGTCCCTTATCATCAAGATTTTCTTCAAGTTCTGCTATCCAGAAAACGTCACCGAAATATCCTCTCTTTTCATTAAAGACCCTCATCAGTATATCGACAATTCTCTCTGATGTCTCTCCGGATTTGGAATCAATATTGAATAGTATTACATCTTTAGTACCTGTCTTCACAGATTTGTCGATTGTACTTAGAACACCGGGATCCTGAATCTTCTGCTCAAAAAATCCGAGTGCGGTTTTACCAAAAACTTCCTTATTTTCAAGAAGATATGCAAGTGTTTTAAGAAAATGCGATTTACCTGATCCAAAATCTCCGGAAATCCATACACCTGTTTTATCAGTTGGAGAATTTATTGATTTCAAATAATTCTCGAAAAACTGATCCAGGTATTTCAAAGATTCCCTGGTTACAACATACTCATCAAGTTCAGTAAAGACATTGTGTTCATCATACTGATCAACCTTGATTACCCCGTTGATCTCTCTTTTTATGTCATTATAAAACAAATCGCTGATTTTAGTTTCCATTATCCACCCCCGGATTAACTATTTTATTCATTTACAATCCTAAATGCACGGTAATAATTGGCATCTTTAAACTTACCAAAGAGACTTAGTTCAGTGTTACTATAAACACCCGGATAAAATGCCAGCAATGGAGTATTTCCTAAAACAGTCTGCAGGTTGTTTAAGATCGAATGTGATCTAATCATAGGCCAGGCTTTTCCAATTCCTGTAAGAAATACTACTTCAATATTACCGGAGTCTTTAATCCTTTTACCTATAGCATTTTTCACTGTTTCCGGCTTCAGAATAATCCTTAATTTATTCAGTAACTCGTCTGAACCCTTATTTTTCTCAAATTCAATAATCTTTTCTGGTTTAATTTTACTTTCAATAATCTCAAGGCACAACTCATAAAGGTCGATCTCAATAAAAATGATTGAATGAGATTTCATAATCTCTTCTATTCTTCGTATCGAGTCTCTTATCAGGTGTTCATCTTCAGGAGGATAATCAAAAATCCAGAAGGGGATTTCATTTCCCAACCCCCTTCCCTTTAAAAAATCATCACTAATAATTTTGTCTTTGAGAAGTTCTATCCGTGCCTTGGTGTTCATTCTTATATTTTCTATTGTAGAGAATGTATAATAGTTTTATAGATTGGATTTTTCATCTTTTCATTAACATTTCAGAATACCAGTAAAAGATTCCAATGAAAATTTTAAACGCCTTCAAATCCAAAACACATCCAATGACAATCTGGATCGCATCGACCAACCGCGAAAACTGGGAGGTAATCAAAAAGAAGAACCTCTGGGGCGTTCCGAAGAGGAATAAAAACAGCATTGAAAGATCAGCCCCCGGAGATAAGATCCTCATATTCGTCCGCCAGGAAAATGCAGGAGACACTATTCTTCCATCCGCAATAACCGCTGCATATGAGATAGCATCAAAGCCTTTTGAAGAAAAAACAGAAATTTTCAAAAAGCCTCCGACAATGAGCGGCGAAGAAGTATTTCCATATTGTGTTAAATTAAAACCTGTCAAGATCTTCAAAGAGGAGCTCGACTTTAAATCAATAATTTCAAATCTTGAATTCATCACAAACAAAAAACAGTGGACCGGGCACTTAAGAACGGCAATGAGAACAATCCCTGAAGATGATTATGAATATATAATAAAGGCTGCCGAGACTCCGAGAGGGTGATTTTATGGGAGACATTCGAAAATCAAAAAAATCCAAAAAAACGAGCTATCCGGAATTTCCGGATAGTTCAAAAGTATATAATTTAAAATCCCCGGCGTTTTTATAACAATTTAAATGCCTCTTTGAAAACATTCATATTACATATCTTACTAATAAGATTTGTAAGATACGGCATGCCATTAATAGAAATAAAAACCGGAACCATTACAGAAAAAGGCCAGATTGTCATTCCAAAATCATTAAGAGAGAGATTTAGTCCGGGAGATAAAGTTGCAATAATTTCTTATGAGGACAGAATTGAATTAAGGCCAATCGATTCTGTAAACGAAGCGCTTTCATGCGCATATGCAGCGGAGAAG
>NZ_JBSREC010000073.1:0-18397 GCF_055145805.1 Methanomicrobium sp.
GAGATACATTGGAACAAAATCTTTACCTGTACTTCGGGTGGCAATTTTAAACCCATTTTTTTCATAAAATTTTAAAGCCTGTTCAGTATTTTTTGAATCTATAGTTATAAATCTACAACCAACATGTCCCGATAATACAGTTGATACTGCAAGAGCATGCATTAAAAGATATCTTCCATACCCATTTCTTTGTACTTCTTTATTTATTGCTAATCTACCTATTTTTATTGCAGGATACTGAGAATAACAAACTTCTGAGACTCTATCTCCTGCCTCTATTTTTTCTTTTTTGATGCTGTCTGTTAGAATGCTGTAATAACCAATTATATTATTTTCGCCTATTAACGCAATTCTGGTAATAGATATATTACTATTTTGATTGGACAGGGCATCCTCAACTAAAAAACCATTCAATTCATAATCGCCACAATCAAATTCACAACAATTGTGGCTTTCGCATAAAATAGAGAGATTAATATCTTCTATGTTCATTCAAATCCAGCGTTTTAGCAAGTTCCCTTGCGTCAGATAATAAATGCCTTCCTTGAGGTGTGATATCATTTGGATCATTCATATATCTATCAAATCTCCTTGCATCTTCACCCTCAAGAACAAGACCCAGTTCAATAGGTTTTGCCATTTTAATCACCTCGGTTCAATTTTTCGTTTTTTTGCTTGTGGCAATTGAGACCTATACTATACTGTAGGTTGCTTATATTGTATATATAAGTATACACAATAAATAATCTTTCCCTCTACCAAGAAGACACCACAAATTCTTCTAACAAGGTTTTTCAGGCATAAAACAACACAGAACCAACTGTTGATAAATATACTGGTGACCTGAAAGTAGAAACTAACCCCTAATAAATACAAGCGTGCATAGTTTTTTTGAAATATACGTATAACCTGTAAAGTATTATGAGTAGTGATACCCCCGCCGGTAATGCCGCATTCATAGCTGACACTGCAAAACTTCTCGGAGATGTGAATACCGGCAGGGATTGCGGAATCTGGTACGGCGCAGTACTTCGAGCGGACAACGACACGATAACAATAGGTGACTGTTCAAATATTCAGGACAACTGCGTTGTCCATGTATCAAAGAACAGGCCGGTAAATATCGGAAAATATGTCACTGTCGGCCACGGGGCAATCGTTCACGGATGCACAATAAAAGACAGGGTTCTTGTCGGAATGGGCGCAATAATACTAAACGGAGCTGTTATAGGAGAAGACACTATTATTGCCGCAGGTTCTGTTATAACAGAAAACAAGGTCATTCCCCCCGGTTCACTTGTTATGGGTGTTCCCGGAAAAGTCGTCCGTGAATTATCAGAAGAACAGAAAGAAAGCATAGTTAAAAATGCAGAAGTCTATGTAGATCTTGCAAAGGAGCATTCAGATGGGTGAAGTAGCAGTAATCGGAGCAGGTGTTGCAGGAATTCAGGCCGCCCTTGACATCGCAAATCATGGTGTAAAAGTGCACCTTATCGAAAGGGAGCCTACAATCGGCGGGCATATGGCACAGCTTGACAAGACGTTTCCCACAAATGACTGTTCCATGTGTATCCTCTCGCCAAAGATGGTCGATGTACAGAGAAACCAGAATATAACCCTTTATACACTGACCGAAGTCCTGGAAGTTTCAGGAGAGGTCGGAAACTTCACGATGAAACTTGTTCGTCACCCGAGATATGTCAGCGAGACAAAATGCACCGGCTGCGGAGACTGCACAGAAGTTTGTCCGGTTGAGGTCTACAACAAATATGATGCGGGAGTCGGAGTCAGAAAGGCGATATACAAACCACACCCGCAGGTTGTTCCCGATATTACAATTCGTGATGCAGAACACTGCATAGACTGCGGACTCTGCTATGATGTATGCGGACCTGCGGCAGTACTTCACGACGATGAGGACTTTGAACGGGAATTCGCACTAAATGTTGCAAGCATTGTTGTTGCAACCGGTTTTGAGACTTTTGATGCACAAAAAAAAGGCGCACTCAGATATCTCAAAATACCTGATGTCATCACAAGTCTTGAATTTGAGAGGCTCATATGCGCAAGCGGACCCACAGGAGGCATACCAAGAAGACTCTCAGACGGTGAAAAGCCGAAGTCAATTGTCTTTATCCAGTGCGTCGGTTCGCGTGATCTGACTATTGACAGACCTTACTGTTCATGCGTATGCTGCATGTATGCGATAAAGAATGCAATTCTTTTAAAGGAGAAAAACAGGGATCTGGACATATCCATGCTTTATATGGATATTCGTGCGTACGGCAAGGGATACGAGGAATACTACAACAGGGCACAGGAACTTGGAATAAATTTCATTCGCGGAATGCCCGGCGAAGTATCACAGGGGCCTGACAGGAGTATGCAGATAATTGTTGAGAATACCGAAACTTCTGAAATCTTAACACTTGAGCCTGAACTTGTTGTGCTCTCAGTCGGAATGGAGCCTGCAAAGGGTTCTGATGAGATAGCATCCGCACTTGGTATTTCAAAGGATGAATCAGGATTTTTCGGACAGGAGAACATGAAAACAAATCCTGTCGGAACAATAAAACCGGGCATTTACATTGCAGGGGCGGCAGTCGCACCAAAGGATATCCCGGACAGCGTCATGCAGGGCGGGGCTGCGGCAATGAAAGCTTTTACTGATGCGATAAAAGAATAAATCACAATTTTTTGATTTTTATGGAAGACAAAACAATTTTCTGGGATTTTGAGAAGAACTGTATCTGCCTTGTTGAACAGACACTTCTTCCTGCGGAATACAGAATAATCTCATGTGACAGTGTCGAAAGACTTGCAAAGGCAATAAAAAATCTGGAAGTCAGGGGAGCTCCCGCACTTGGTGTTGCAGGAGGATTCGGAATTGCACTTGCCACATTCAGACACGATGACGAAAACATGGACGGATTTCTAAAACTGGTCTCGGATGATGCACACTATCTCATGGCAACAAGACCTACCGCCGTCAATCTCTCATGGGGCATAAAAAGAGTGCTGGACTCAGTTAAAGACACAGAAAACCCTGCCCAGGCAAGGAAAACCGCACTCTCAGAAGCAGTTAAAATTGCCGAAGAAGACGAGAAGATGTGCCACCTTATTGGAGAATACGGTGCGGAATATCTGCCTGATAAATGCACGGTTTTAACGCACTGCAATGCAGGTGCTCTTGCCTGTTATACATGGGGAACTGCTCTTGGCGTCATCCGCTCGGCTGTTGCGGCCGGAAAGGAAATCTCAGTTGTATCCTGCGAAACCAGACCCTTAAACCAGGGATCACGTCTTACAGCATGGGAACTTTCAAGGGACAACATCCCTGTAAAGACCATCACTGATTCAACCGCTGCATATCTTATGAAAAAAGGGGAAATAGACGCTGTTCTGGTTGGTGCCGACAGAATTACCCATGATGCGGTCTTTAACAAAATCGGGACATACATGCATGCCGTCTGCGCCGCACACCACAATATACCCTTTTACGTCGCTGCTCCCTCTTCGACATTTGATAATATTCATTCGGAATCTGAAATTGTCATCGAAGAGAGAAACAGAGATGAACTTGCATTCTGCGGTAAAAAACAGCTGATGCCTGATAATGTTAAAGCCTTCAATTTTGCATTTGACCCGACTCCCATGGATCTTATAACAGCAATCTTCACAGAAAAAGGAGTTTTAAAACCACCAATTCTAAAAGGCGATCTGGTGCATGAATCAAGAGATATTTAAATATTCACCCCAAATGTTTTCTTAACAAAATGATATCCGCAACTCTTTGGGAACAGCTGATGTTTACAATCGGCGAAATTACAGTAATCCTTATTCTGGGATTTGTTGTCTTCTCCCTGACAGTAGTCGGCATCTCTTTTTATTCAATAAAAAAAGGCCAGTTTTATTTTCCAAGGCTTGTTAAGTCAGGCATTGTTATCACCGAAGGCATGGCAAAAGGCATATGCAAATTCTTTGGTCTTGATGACAAGGAGCTTACGGCATTTGCTATAAGGCTTCACAATACAATGAATCAGACAGCCTTTTCAAAAATAGACCCAAAAGAACGTGCAATATTTATTCCACAGTGCCTGAGAAACTCACAATGTCCTGCACATCTGACACCGGAGGGACTAATATGCAGAAGATGCGGAAGATGTGAAATTGGTGCACATATCGATAAATTCGAAAAGATGGGATATAAAATATGGATTGCACCGGGTTCAACTCTCATCAAGAGAATGGTAAAAGAGTATAAACCCAAGGGAGTTATCGGAGTGGGATGCCTGATTGAAGTTAGAGAAGGCCTTGAACTACTTGATAAAATAAATCTCACAGGGATGGGAGTTGTCACACTAAAAGACGGCTGTGTTGAGACACTTTTAAACTGGAATGATCTTAATGATGTTGCGGTTTTAGGTATTGAAGATTAAATACCTGGATCACGCAGGACCTTGACCTGACTTCCAAGAAGTTTTCCTGATTTTATTTTTCCAAAAATATATATTGTTCCTTTGCTCATTACATCACCTGTCTCAACGCCCGGGCGCAGTATTACATCCCCACCCGCATTTATGAGAGTCACAAATGCATTGTCGCAGACTGTAATATCTCTCTCGACATTCACAGGCCCGCCTATTTTTGTGTTTGGCCCGATAACCGCGCTCCTGCATGTCACCTTCAGTTTCACAGAAGAACCGGGTCCAAGTTCCAAATCTCCGTCAACTGCCAGATGACCCCAGAAATGGGTATACGGCGGAACGATAAAATTACCATTTATCTTAACATTCCCATCAAAATAAGAACCCTTAGGGGCGATGAAAGTGTCCCCGTCCCGATATATTTTCATTGCTAAATGAGATTCTGGCCCATACGTTATAATGATTATCCAAATAATACCGCGGAAATCAGAAAAATCAGGAGTGCAAGGAACATTCCCTTCTTAAGAATGGATGTTGCGCCTGATTTTTTAAGAGATTCAGAGTCTTCTGCCATAAAACCCAGTACCCCCGCATAAAGAATTACAATATCGGCAATAATTATAAGAGCGAGATAATAAGAACCCCAGAATCTTAAAAAAGGCATAAGGCTGATAATAACAGCTAAAGAAACTAAAGCGAGACTTAAAATCCCTGTCTTTTTAACACCTATATACATAGGAAGAGTCTTTGCACCACCCTGCCTGTCACCTTCTATATCCTCTGCGTCCTTTAAAAGCTCACGCGAAAGCATTGCAAAGAATGTTATTGAAAATACAACTGTGTTCTGTAAAAGACCGGCAGTTCCAAAGAATGCGCCCCCGAATAGAAAAATGCTTGCAGCCAGATATGAGACTGCTATATTGCCGGTCAAAGGCATGCTTTTGAGTTTTTTTGCATATAATACGAGAAGCAGCGAGTTTAGGATACCTATTGCAATACAAAGTGTATTCACAGGCAGGCAGAATATGATTCCGGCCAGAAACAAACCCGCACTGTATATTAAAGCAGCTTTTGGAGCCACCTTTCCCGAAGGTATCGGTCTTTCCGGCCTGTTTATCGCATCAATATCCCTGTCATAATAATCATTTATCACATTTCCCGCAGCCGTAACTAAAGCAACAACCGGCACAAGAATAAGGGATTCCACAGGAATTGCACCTTTTGCAATAATTACCCCGAGAATTACGGCAAAACCTGCAACAATTGAATTTACAGGCCGTGTTATTTCCAGATATCCTTTAAGCATCCCTGAATAACTTTTCTTTTTCAATATGGAAAAAGTCTTTTAACAAAACTGATGAATTCTGAATTTTTTTCCAAAAAAATTACGGGCTTGGGGGGATTCGAACCCCCGACTTTTAGCTTAGGAGGCTAACGCCATGTCCAGGCTAGGCCACAAACCCATGCATAAAATCTGTGCCTATATGAATTATTCAGGATAAGCTATAAGATTTCCTAAAAAAAACATATGCAGGCAATGGAACTTGTTGAAGTAAAAGAAGGTAAAACCAGATTTCTGGTACCGGCACAGGATGAAAATCAGAACTTTCCCGCAGGGAGTGCACCGGTTTTCTTCAACAGGAAGATGGAGTTAAACAGGGATACGACCATTCTTATCTTAAAATGTCTCGATGCAGAGAACTATCTGGATGCAATGAGTGCAACAGGAGTCAGAGGACTGCGTGTCGCAAATGAATGCGGAATCTCAGCAGTTGTAAACGATAAAAGTTCTGATGCAATTCCCTTACTTGAATATAATAAAGAGACATATGCTCCGGACATTGAGGTTACAAACTTCGATGCAAACGTAATCATGAATGAAAGGAGATTTGATGTTGTGGACATCGACCCGTTCGGTACACCCGCACCTTTCATGGATGCTGCGGCAGGTTCTGCAAAGAAGTATCTTTTCATAACCGCAACTGATACAGCACCTCTCTGCGGTGCACACCTAAAGGCAGGCATGAGACGGTATTTTGCAAGACCGCTCAACAACGAATACCACAAGGAAATGGGCCTTAGAATACTTCTCGGATTTGCTGTCCGCGAGATTGTAAAATATGACAGGGGTGTTGAACCTCTTTTATCTTTCACCCGTGAACATTTTGTGAGAATTTACTTGAAACTCTCATACGGTGCCGGAAAAGCGGATTTGGCGATGGAGAACATCGGCTATATTCACCAGTGCAAAAAATGCCCTTACAGGACAGAGCAGAAAGGCCTTCTTGCAGAGACCATCGTCTGTGAGGAGTGCGGAGCACCAATGCATGTTGCAGGCCCCCTCTGGCTTGGCCCTGTGAGCAAAACAGAAATTATTGACGGGATGCTTGAGAAAATCCCGGAATCAGAACTCAACAACGCTGCAAAGATTGAAAAGCTGCTGAATTACTGCAAAGATGAGCTTGGTACATCAACATTCTACGATTACCACGTCTTAAGCCGTTACTGGAAAGTGTCACCGGTCGCAGTCGATACAGTTGTAGAGCGCTTAAAAGAGATGGGATTTAAGGCATCAAGGGTTCACTATGAAGGAACAGGAATTAAGACAGATGCTCCTCTTGATGAGATCAGAAAAGCACTGACCTGAGAAAACAGAATTATTTTTTTGCACTTTTTTTTTAATTTTGTTTCTCCCGGCTGAGACTACCCGAAGGATAGTGTCCAGGCCGGTATCGCAATGCGCAGGTCCTCATCCGGCATATTCATAGAAACTAATTATCGGTTTGAGAATTTAGGATTATAGGAACTGCAAAACATGCTCCGGTTATTATATCAAACTCAAAAAAATCAAAAATATTTTGCATGGGCCATGGCCCTAATCTTCTTGAGACGAACAGGTCCATCCCCATTACATCTCGTCTAAAAGCCTCTTCATGGTCGTCTCAAACTCAGGCCCGACGACATTCATGATATGCGGGGCTTAACTTTTTCACGCTCTTGTTACAATCGTCAAAATATCGCCGTCTTCAAGTCTGTGAGGAAGCCCGACACGCTGTGCATCGTGCTTTACAGAGTCTCCCCAGACCTTTGCATACCTGAATTTCTGCACGAAATCACGGTGCAGTTTGTTGCAGACCGACTCAACTGTTGCAGGTTCCCTGATGATTAAAGGCTCTTCCAAATCCGCTTTTCCACCTACAGGTTTTAGATAAATTCTGATAAACCCGAGCTGATCGTATATTTCGTCCTTTAAGTGCTCAACATTGTATCCCGAGTGTGCGGAGAGCATAATCGGAGGTCTTCCAAAACGGTCTGTGACGTCCTCTACAATCTCCTGCCTTCTCTCTTCATCTACTAAATCAACCTTATTAATTGCAAAAAATGCGGGGATATAAACCCTGCTTCCCATCATTGCATCAACAAAATCATCCTGAGTTACAGAACCGCGTGTTAAGACATCGGCATTCATTATCTTACTCTCCGCAAGCATGGCTCTTATCTCATCAAGATCCAGATGTGAACGGCCCACAGTATTAAACCGTATACCTCCGTTTGATGACTTTTTTATTGTGATATCGGGCTTCAATTTGTTGAGCCTTATTCCTGCATCATTCAATTCCTTGATTAAAACATTGATGTGTTTTTCATTGTACACATCTCCGAGAAGTAAAATAAGGTCCGCACTTCTCACAACCGCAATTACCTCTTTTCCCCTTCCCTTTCCCATCGCCGCACCGGCAATAAGACCGGGAATATCAAGAATCTGAATATTGGCTCCCTTATGCTCCATTGAACCGGGAACTACCGTAAGTGTTGTGAATGAATAGCTTGCAGTCTCACTTTCAGTATTGGTAAGCTTGTTTAAGAGTGTTGATTTACCAACAGACGGAAAACCGACAAGAACAACTGTCCCGTCTCCGGACTTTTTTACAGCATATCCTTCACCGCCTCCGGATGAAGCCATGGCCCTGGCTACTGCATCATCCTTTATCCTCGCAAGTTTCGCTTTAAGCCTGCCTATGTGATGGGATGTAGCTTTATTGTATTTTGTATTCGATATTTCATCTTCGATTGCTTTTATTTCGTCTTCGATGGAGGCCATATTGTGTTGTTATTAATGAGTCCGGCTGATACTTATGACTAATGCCCTTATCATCAAAAACCGGAAAAATATTATGTGAAAAAAATTCTGTTTTAAGCAAAAAGTCTATTTATGAAGGTTGATTAATACCCGTAAATGTGGATGCTGTAGAAGATGAGGAAAATATATCATGGCAGAGTCTTTCGGAAGATGAGATATTAGAGAGACTGAATGCCGATGATAAAGGGCTTTCCGGCGCGGAAAGACAAAAGAGACTCTCTTTATACGGCCCGAATAAAATCTCGGAAGAAGGGAAGATATCTCCTCTGATAATATTTTTAAGGCAGTTTAAAAGCGTTCTTATAGCAATACTTATAGTTGCGGCAGTTGCGTCCCTTATTGTCGGAGAATTAATAGACTGTATTGCAATTCTTGCCATTGTTATTTTAAATGCAGTACTAGGCTTTTTTCAGGAGTGGCAGGCCGAAAAGGCAATAGATGCCTTAAAGCACATGCTGGGGCTCAGGGCATATGTTCTTGATAACGGAATAGAAACTGAGATTGAAGCCGCAGATGTTGTACCCGGCGACATTGTTGTTCTTGAAAGCGGAAGAAAAGTTCCGGCTGACGTCATTCTTCTAAAGGCAACAACCCTTCAGATAGATGAATCCATACTAACAGGAGAATCAGCATCTGTCGGGAAAAAAACACAGATTACCGATAAGAACGCTCCCATCGGGGAAAGATACAATATGGCCTTTATGGGAACTGTCGTCACAAACGGCAGGGCAGAAGGAATTGTTGTAAACACCGGCATGCAGACTGAATTCGGCGAAATTGCCGGCCTCACCTCGGGAATTGTTGAAGAGGAGACCATACTTTCAAAACAGATGAATTCCCTTGGAAAACAGATCAGCCTGATATCTGTTTTTGTAGCTTTATTGATTGTAATTTTTGGATTTATTCAGAACCGTGATGCAATCGAGATGTTTTTAACAGCAGTATCACTTGCAGTTGCGATAATTCCCGAAGGTCTTCCTGCAGTAGTCACTCTGACACTTGCAATAGGCATAAAGAGCATGTACAAAAAGAAATGCCTCATAAGACATCTTGCCGCATCAGAAACCTTAGGTTCGGTATCAGTCGTCTGTACCGATAAGACAGGTACTCTTACAAAAAATGAGATGACTTTAACCCAGATCTATGTTCCCGACATGGTTTTTACAGTCACAGGAACAGGTTACGACCCGAAAGGAGAATTTCTGCTTGACGGAAAAGTAATCAATCCTCTGGAATTTAAGGAACTTACCTATTTTTTGCAGGCAGGACTTTTCTGTAATCATTCAGTTCTCTCCAAAAAAGAGGGCGAATGGAAGATCACAGGAACGCCCACTGAAGGCGCTCTTGTTGTAGCGGCACATAAAGCAGATATTCCGGATTATAAACTCCCGATGCAGTCCATAATTAAGGAATTTTCATTTGACTCTTCCAGGAAGAGAATGACAACAGTTTATGAGAGGGAAAATGAATTCATCGCATATTCAAAAGGTGCTCCCGAAATAATTCTCAGCATTTCTGACAGAATCTACAGAAACGGAAAAACAGAAGAGCTTGATTATGCAACACGGGAAAAATTAAAAGAAGTATATGTATCATTTGCAGAACAGGGTCTTCGGGTTCTGGCCGTTGCATCCAGAAGACTTGGACAGGAAATTCCGGAAACAGCTGCCGAAGCTGAAAAGAACCTTATTTTCTTTGGATTTGCAGGAATTATTGATCCCCCGAGAACAGAGGCAAAAGAGGCAATAAGACTCTGCCAGTCAGCAGGTGTCGATGTAATCATGATAACCGGTGATTTTGAGATCACCGCAAAGGCAGTTTCAGATAGTGTGGGGCTGGAAAGTAAAGGCGCCATAAATGGATCTGAAATTGACACATTTAACGACGATACACTTACAGAAAAGCTGTCCAAAGCAAAGATAATTGCAAGGGTGACAGCTGAGCATAAACTAAGAATTATAGATATTCTCAACAAGGCAGGTCACATAGTTGCCATGACAGGCGACGGAGTTAATGACGCTCCGGCTCTTAAAAAAGCAAATATAGGCATATCAATGGGCATCAAAGGAAGTGATGTTGCAAAGGAGGCAAGTGACATGATACTTGTTGATGACAATTTTGAGAGCATTGTTGCAGGTATTCATGAAGGAAGAAGAGAATACGACAATATCCAGAAATTTACGCGGTATCTTCTCTCCTCAAATGTCGGAGAAGTGATTGCAATTATTTCCGGAATGCTTCTTGGCCTTCCTTTGATCCTTCTCCCGCTTCAGATTTTATGGATGAATCTGGTAACAGACGGCGTATCCGCTCTTGCACTCGGGCTTGAACCGGCAGAAAAGGATATTATGAAACAGAAGCCCAAAGATCCAAATGAACCTGTACTGGGGAGAAAAACCCTGTTTTTAATCTTTATAATAGGTTTGTACATCGGAATTGCAACGCTGTTTCTTTTCCTGTGCTGCACCGAAGCAGAACTTGCTAAAGCAAGAACAATGGCATTTACCGGAATTATTTTCATAGAACTTGTCAATGTCTTTAATTTCCGATCATTCAGGCAGACCCTGAGAACAACCGGCATATTTACAAATCCCTATATCATTGCAGCCATTATCTCAAGCATAATTCTGCAGATGATAGTAGTTTACACTCCGTTCTTCCAGGTGATCTTCGGGACAGTCCCGCTTTCCATATTTGAATGGGCAATAATTATCGCAGCCGCAGTCCCGCTTGTAATGGCAGGAGAAATTTACAAATATTTTACAGAATACAAAGGAGAAGACGAAGTTTTAAAGAGTGAAGGAAGCACAACAGCTTAAAATATTATTTTTACATGAAATCTCTGTTTCATGCAGATTTTTTTTCATCTCATCACTCTTAAATTCTTATTTTGAGAAAAATATCTAAAAAATCTAAATGACATCCCTGCCAATATTAAAATATACTATTTGTACAACAATGTATATATATGTACAAAGTGCAACACTTATGTAACAATGATACATACAGCTAAAAACAGGATGGTGATGCCGGTGGAATGGATTCCACTATAGACCTTAGTCAAAAAAAGGATTCATTTCATCCCTCGCCTGATGAACTGAAAAAGATAAAACAGAATTCATCTGAAAATACGCTTATTCCGGTTTATATCAGACTTGATAAGAAAAATCTGCCCCCTGTATTCGTATATGAAGCATTAAGACAGGATTACGGATTTCTCCTGGAATCAATGGAGGGAAATGAGAAAAACGCAAGATATTCCATTATAGGAACAGGGGCTGCAATGCATCTTGTTGCAGACCCGGATATCCATATTACCGGCATTAATCCGGCAGGAAATATTCAGATTGAAAATAATGAGAATCCGGCAGAATCCCTTTACAAAATTTTAAGGAGCATAGACTATACCGACCCTGATATTTCAGGTTATTCCGGAGGTCTTGCAGGCTATTTTTCATATGATCTCGCACTTGAGACAGGCAATATATTAGAAAACAGAAAAAATGAAAGGGATTTTCCTCTTGCCGAATTTATAATGCCCAATGAATACATCATATTTGACCACTCAGAGGAAAACATCACAATTCTCAGATTTATATCAGGAAATTCCCCTGAAGTTTTGGATTCCGCTTACAGAATTGCTCATAAAAAAATCTTAAAGACAAAAAGGAAACTTTCTGCTGTTTCCTCAGATGAAAATGAGATTTCACCGGCCAAAAAAGCCACAAATAATGCAGATGAATACAGATCAGAAGTCTCACGCAAGAATTTTGAAGAGATAATTGAAACTGCCGGCGAATATATCCTAAACGGTGATATATTCCAGGTTGTTCTCTCAAAAAAATCTGAATGTGACTATGAAGGTGACCCTTTTCTCATCTACAAAGAGATGCGCAGAATAAACCCGAGTCCATACATGTATTTCATTGATTTCTGTGATAAGCAGATCGCAGGAGCAAGTCCTGAGATGCTTGTTAAGGTTGAGGACAAAACTGTCACCTCTGTCCCAATTGCCGGAACAAGAAGACGCGGCAGAGATAACATGGAAGATGCAATCCTTGAAAATGAGCTTTTATCCGACAGAAAGGAATGTGCCGAGCACTTAATGCTTGTCGATCTTTCAAGAAACGATATAGGAAAAATCTCTGAATACGGGAGTGTAATGGTCAGGGATTTTATGTCAGTCGAAAAATTCTCCCATGTCCAGCATATAGTATCAACTGTTGAGGGAACGCTTGCAGAAGGTAATACATCACTGGACGCCTTTTTATCCTGCTTTCCGGCAGGAACCGTTTCAGGGGCACCTAAGATACGTGCAATGCAGATAATTGAAGAACTGGAAAACTCCTCAAGGGGCCTTTATGCAGGTGCCGTCGGCTACATAGGGTTTAATGAGAATATCGATATGGCAATCGCCATAAGGACAGTTGTAGTAAAAAACAAAAAAGCCAGTTTCCAGTCAGGTGCAGGAATTGTAGCAGATTCGGTTCCTGAATCGGAATATTTTGAAACAGAGAGCAAGGCTGCAGGTATGAAAGGCGCAATTGAAACCGCAGGTGAAAGAGCATGAAAGTCCTTGTTATTGACTGCTACGACAGTTTCACCTACAATCTCTGCCAGCAGATTGGACACCTCGGTGCAGAACCGGTTGTCGTGAAAAATGACAGACCCTGTGATCTGCCACAAGATGGGGATTTTGACAGAATTGTCCTATCTCCCGGGCCGGGGAAGCCTGAGGATTCAAAATTATGCCTGAATATCCTAAAAGAGTACTCCTCTGATATCCCTACTCTCGGAATCTGTCTCGGACACCAGGCTATATGTCACTTTTTCGGAGGAAAGGTTGCAAGAACAGGTAAACCTGTCCACGGGATGACATCTGATATAATGCACGACTCCTGCGGACTTTTTGAGGGTTTAAAATGCCCTTTTACAGCCACAAGGTATCATTCACTTGCAGCTGATGAGAAAACCCTTCCCTCCTGCCTTTCGGTTACGGCAAGAAGTCGGGACGACAGGATGATAATGGGCGTATCACACACAAAATACCCGGTTTTCGGCCTTCAGTTTCATCCTGAGAGTATAATGACAGAATATGGTGATCTGATAATCAAAAATTTCCTTCGATATGGGGCAGAACAATGATATCAGAATGCATAAAAAAGGTATCTGAAAGATGTGACTTAAGTTCATCAGAGGCCGGGGGTGCAGTGTCTGATATAATGTCGGGCAATGCATCAGACATCCAGATTGGAGCTTTTTTAACAGCCCTTATGATGAAAGGCGAGACCAGCCAGGAGATAGCGGCTTTCGCGTCAGTTATGAGAGAAAATGCTGTTAAGATTAATCCTAAAAGAAACGGGATGCTTGTTGATACCTGCGGTACAGGCGGAGACTACAGAAACACATTTAACATCAGCACAACTGCCGCTTTTGTTGCCGCAGGTGCGGGAGTAACAGTTGTTAAACATGGAAACCGCAGTGTGAGCAGTATGTGTGGTTCAGCAGATGTCCTTGAAGCACTCGGAGTCAGAATTGATATTTCGCCGGACAGAGTTTCAAAAATTATTGAAAGAAACGGAATTGGATTTTTATTTGCACAAAGTCATCATCCGGCCATGAAATATGCAGGACAGGCAAGAAAAGAAATTGGAATCAGGAGTTTTTTCAATTTAACCGGCCCTCTTTGTAACCCTGCCGATGCTGATGCACAGCTTTTGGGAGTTTACAGCGAGTCACTTACTGAAAAGATGGCCGAAGTTCTGAGAATACTTGGGACAAAAAGGGCGATGGTTGTTCACGGTGACGGATTTGACGAGATAACTACAACCGGAATCACAAAGGTATCAGAACTAAAATGCGGAAAAATTCATACATTCAGTCTGAATCCATCAGATTTGGGATTTGAAAGACCGGATTTTAACTCCCTTCTGGGCGGGGATAACAAATGTAATGCAGAGATAATAAAAGCGGTTTTAAATGGTGAAGAAGGACCAAAAAGAGACATCGTAGTTCTCAATGCCGCTGCTGCAATATATCTCTGCGGGAAAACAGACTGTCTCAAAAGCGGGATTGCATATGCTGAAAAATCCCTGGATTCAGGATATGCGCTTGAAAAGCTGGAAAACCTGATTACTCTTACAGGAGGCATAAATGATTCTTGATGAGATCTGTGCCCTTTCCAAAAGGAGAGCATCGGAGATAGACACTACATTTCTAAAAGATGCAGAGATAAATTCCTGCAAACCTAAAAATCTTTTAAAAGCTGTTAGGAACTGCAAAGAAGAACATAAAAAAAACGCAGTTATAGCCGAGATAAAATACAAAAGCCCGTCTGAAAAAGATCTTGGTTTCGGAAGAAATCCGGAAGAACTGGCAGGTTTATACGAAAAAGGATGTGCATGTGCAGTATCGGTTTTAACAGAACCCTTCTTTTTCAACGGAAATAACAGCACTCTCACACAGGTCAGGAGTGCAACACATCTCCCTGTCCTAAGAAAGGACTTCATTGTAGACGAAAAGCAGATTTTAGAGACATCTGCCTTGAAGGCTGATTCCGTGCTCCTGATATCAGGAGTGCTGCAGGAAAAACTTGACAGTTTCATTTCACTCTGCAGATCCTTATCTCTTGAACCTCTGGTTGAGGTAAGAACAATTAGAGATGCTGAAAATGCGATAAAATCAGGAGCTGAGCTTGTCGGAATAAACAACAGGAATTTAAGGGATATGACTGTTGATACAGAAAAAACAAAAGAGCTTTTTGACAGCCTGCAGGATGCAGGTCTTACCATAATATCCGAGAGCGGTATAAAAACACCGCAAGACGTCATAGAACTGAAAAAATTTTGTGACGGATTTTTGATAGGAACAGCTCTTATGAAGACAAATTCGCCTGAAAAAACACTGGAGGGATTCGTATTCGCATAAAGGTCTGTGGAATAACAACGGTAAGAGATGCTCTTATCGCCGAAGAGGAAGGTGCGGATGCAATCGGTGTTATAGTCTGCTCGGAATCCCCGAGAAATATACCTATAAAACGGGCAAGAGAGATATTCAGTGCCCTTAGCCCGAATACGGAAAAGATCTGTGTTACAAACACCACAAACAAAAACGATCTGAAAATAATGTTATCGCTGAAGCCAACTGCTGTCCAGCTCTCAGAATATATTAAAGTCCCGAAAGACTGCCGTACAAAGATATACCGGGTTGCATCTGATGATAATTTCATGCCCGGTGACTGCGATGCAATCGTAATAGACCAGAGCAAAGGCAGAGGAATTTCTTATGACAGGGATTTTGCAAATAAAATAGCAAGGTCATCAGGATTACCTGTCATTCTTGCAGGCGGACTTACTCCTGAAAATGTAGGGGATGCAATCAGGGATATCGCACCCTGCGCAGTTGACGTTTCATCTGGTGTTGAAAAATCAAAGGGAATCAAGGACAGGCAAAAAATAAAGAAATTTATAAAGATTTGCAGGGAGGCATGAGACATGGCAGTAAAAACAGGTTATTACGGAAACTATGGCGGCCGGTTTGTTCCGGAGACGCTTATGGCTGCACTTTACGAACTTGACTTAAAATATTCCCGTCTGAAAAATAATGAAGGATTTAAAGCAGAGTTAAACTCCTATCTTTCGGAATATGCCGGACGTGAAACGCCGCTAACTTTCTGCAAAAACATGTCGGAATATTGCGGGTGCAAAGTATATCTTAAGCGTGAGGATCTTCTCCACGGCGGTGCCCACAAGTTAAATAACACACTCGGCCAGGCAATTATGGCAAAGGCGATGGGTAAAAAACGCCTTATTGCAGAGACCGGCGCCGGACAGCACGGTGTTGCAACCGCTATTGCAGGAGCTGTTCTCGGACTTCCTGTTGAGGTATTCATGGGTGAGGAGGACTGTGAGAGGCAGAAACTCAATGTTTTCAGGATGGAGCTTATGGGGGCAAAGGTTCATCCGGTTTCATCAGGCACAAGGACACTAAAGGATGCAACAAACGAGGCACTGCGTGAATGGGCAAAGAGCGTTGATTATACCCATTACCTTATAGGTTCTGTTGTCGGCCCTCACCCGTTCCCTGAGATTGTGAGGGATTTTCAGTCTGTTATCGGTGAGGAGACAAAGAGACAGTGCATGGAGAAGGAAGGGCGTCTTCCAGACACTCTCGTTGCATGTGTTGGCGGAGGCTCAAATGCAATCGGGATGTTCTATCCTATGTTAAATGACAACGTGCGAATGATTGGTGTTGAAGCAGGAGGAAAGAGCATGAAACAGGGTGAGAACGGCGCAACTCTGAACAATGGTGAACCGGGCGTTCTTCATGGTGCTTTGTCCTATCTGATACAGAATGAGGACGGACAGGTAGGAGAGACACATTCCATATCAGCAGGTCTTGACTACCCCGGAGTAGGACCCGAGCACAGTATGCTTTTTGATATGAAGAGGGTTGAGTACTCATACGCTATGGATGACGAAGTCCTGGAGGCTTTTTCTTTCCTCTCAAAATCAGAGGGAATTATTCCGGCGCTTGAATCATCGCATGCGATATCACATGTTCTTAAAAAAAGGGATGAATTTGAAAAGGACGATATCGTTGTTATATGCCTCTCGGGAAGAGGAGATAAGGATGTATCAACAGTCTCTGAAATGTTCGGGAGAGATTTTTAATGCCTGAAAAATCAGGAAGAGAGAGACTTACCGCAGCGTTTGAGAAGCCGGGATTTGTGGCATACACAGTTGCAGGCGATCCATCGGCTGCTAAGTCCATAGAGATTGCAAAAGCCTTAATCAACGGCGGATGCGATGTTTTAGAGCTTGGCGTTCCGTTCTCGGACCCCGTTGCAGACGGGGATGTGATACAGAGTGCTGATAAAAGAGCCCTTGATGCAGGAATTACAACTGACGGTGTCTTTGACATTGTAAGAGAGATAAGGAAATATTCAGATGTCCCGATTGTCTTTTTAGTCTACTGCAACATCGTATTCCGTCGCGGCTTTGACAAGTTTTATGATGAGGCAAAAGAGGCAGGCGTTGATGGGATTTTAATTGTAGATATGCCGCCGGAAGAGTCTGAAACTGCCTTTAAGGCATCTGAAAGATGCGGAATTGCGCAAGTTTTTCTTGTGACGCAGACGACATCGGACGTCAGGCTTGATATGATTGTCAAAATGGCATCAGGGTTCATATACCTTGTTTCATCTCTTGGTGTTACAGGAAAGCGGGATGAAATCTCAAAGGGAGCTTTTCCGCTTCTAAAAAGAGTGAAGGCAAAAACCGCTGCGTTGAAAACTAATGTTCCCGTCGCAGTCGGATTCGGGGTATCAGAACCTAAGCATGCAATGGAAATTATTGAAAACGGTGCTGATGGTGTTATAGTCGGAAGTGCGATAGTATCAGTAATTGAGAAAAATCTAAACAGTAAAGGGAAGATATGCAGTGAACTTCAAACTTATGTTAGGAGCATGAAAAATGCTGTTATATCCCAAAAAAAGAATTAATTCTGACCTTTTTTTAGAGAGTTAAACACTAAATAAAACAATCAGGCAAAAATCAGATTATCAATCTTTAAGTAGTTATCAGAACAACTTTGTATACACAATTTTTAGCTGATATAGTGTAGTCCGGCCAATCATGTCGGCCTCTCACGCCGACGACTGGGGTTCGAATCCCCATATCAGCATCCTTATTATCGGTATTTGTTCTCTTTTGGAATTTTTTAAAAAATATAGCATCCAGTTATCTTTTTGAAAATTCTCCGAATTGAATATATTTTTCTCCAAATATACAAAAACCCGGAATTTTCGCAAACATTATCATAACTGCTA
>NZ_JBSREC010000074.1:0-6224 GCF_055145805.1 Methanomicrobium sp.
TCAGGAAGGTCGTACTCTGATGAGAGAAGAAGGGAGATAGCTGAAATTATCCGTGAAAAAGATGGTATATTCTATGAAGATGACGCATTTGGTGAGCTTTCATTTGACAACAGACCCAGAATGCCTGTTAAGAAATATGCACCTCTAAATACGATTATGAGCGGATCTTTTTCAAAAATCATTGCACCCGGAATGAGAATCGGATGGATATATGCACCTAAAGAGATTATAAAAGAGTTTGACAGTGCAAAGCAGGCAGCAGACCTTCATTCAAACTTTTTATGCCAGAAGATTATGCACCGCTATCTCCTGACAAACAACCTTAACAGCCACATTGAAAAGATTACAGCGGCTTACAGCAAAAAATGCAGGCTGATGTGTGATCTCTGTGATGACCTGCTGCCGGAAAGCATAACCCGCACCGACCCGAAAGGCGGGATGTTTATGATGCTCACACTTCCAAAAGAGATCAGTTCGCTTAAACTTTTTGAGGAGGGGCTTTTGAAAAAGGTAGCTGTTCTTCCGGGAATTCCTTTCTATGCAGACGGCGGAGGGGAGGATACTGTAAGGCTCAATTTTTCATATTCAAAGGAGGATGAAATAATTACAGGAATGGAGAGTTTAAAGGCTACATTCTCATCTTTTTGAATTTAATTAATTTTTTAAAGGGCCCTGTTATCTGATTTTTTAGTAATTTTTATTTCGTACTTTTTTGATAGTTTACAAAAAAAACCATCCCAAATTTAAAATGCTATTAAGGCAAGTCTAAATCATCAGAAAAGGTGCTGAAAAATGAATGTTTTAATAGTATATGCTCACCCTGAGCCGAAATCACTCAATTGTAAACTAAAGGATTTTGCCGTTGATGTGCTTGAAAAAGAAGGTCACTCTGTAAAAATGTCTGATCTGTATGCAATGAATTTCAAGTGTGCACTTGACGGTGACGACTTTTTAGACAGGGTTGATAAGAAGAAACTTGTAATCCCGAAAGAGCAGATGAATGCATATGACAAGGGAACATTAAGCCCTGACATCATGGATGAAATTGAGAAGATAAAATGGGCGGATTACATTATATTTCAGTTTCCGATATGGTGGAGCAGTTATCCGGCAATTCTTAAAGGATGGTTTGACAGGGTTTTTGTGCAGGGTTTTGTTGTAAACCTCTATGACGGATATCTGTATGATAAAGGCCTTTTAGCAGGAAAAAAATCAATAATTTCTGTAACTCTCGGGTCTCCGCAGGAGCTTTATACAAGAAACGGAATTCACGGAGATATTGAAGTTCACTTAATGACACTGTGGCACACAACACTTGAGTTTACCGGAATTGACAATCAGGAAATATTCTGCATATTCGATGCAGCTGTTATGAATCAGGACAGAATTAAATCCGAGTTTAAAAGATATGAAGATGTTTTGAAAAATATAAAATAAAATTTTTCTGTGCCCACAGATACGAAACATCTCAAAAATAATATCATCTAAAAGGGAAAATAATGTGAATATATAAACCTGATAAAAGGTTGAATATCACAACAAGGTGATATATTGGCAATTAGAACGATAAAATCGGCCTTTGATTATTACGACAGGCATTACGGGAAAAAAACTGTCATGCCAGAGAAGAAAAGACTGGACAGGATTATTCTTTCACTTTATATTCTGGGTGACAAAGGAAAAAAAAGTGTGGGACGTCAGGAAATTGAGAGGAAATGCTCAATTCCAAAAAACGAGATTATGCTTGCAATTGAGGAGCTGACTGAAAAAATCAGTATCATTGATGAGTCGACAATGTCAGGCATGAAATGGCGCCTGAACAGAAAAGGCATAAATTATGCAGAAGAGCTTATTGAAGAACTGGAAGGAACCATAACTTCGGTTTATATCCCTGAGCCGGACTGATCTTTTTTTTACAGACATTTTTTTTTTGATTTTCTGAAATATTAGATTTTTTTAAACTTAATTTATGACAATTCAAAGTTTTTGTTTTAAAAAAAGGGGTTTCCGGCAAAATTATTCAAAAAAGAGCAATCCTTGAAGAGATAATACTTATTTTTTCCTCTGTCAGCCGCCCTTTTTTACCTGCAATTTCATTTTTTCTTACTCTTGATATCTCTGATATCAGAATATAACTTTCGTCAAAAAGACTCAGGCCCCCTTTTTCAAAATCATTAAGTTCAAGGGGAATATTTGAGGAATCATAAGGAATCCGGCTTGTAACCGGGCATATTCTGACAAAACCCCTGCTATCAGTATCAATTACGACTGCCGGCCTTATTTTCATCTCATTTGGGCGGCCAAAACTTACAGGGGCAAGTACAACGTCGCCTAAAAAATAATCTGACATATATCTTTACGTTTTATCAGTTTTTTATCGGGGATAAAAATTACCTCTTATCCTTTTCAAAAAGACAGTTCTGACAGGCAAACCTTATGGCATATTAGATCCTTTCAGGATATTAATATAAATTTAACAGATGGAGATGAGAAAAATGAGCTCTAAAAAAATAATTACAGAAGAGGAAGCAAGAATTACCGCCGGAGAACTGGGTATTAAATGGGACAGATTTGATGTTGACCAGTTCAGACGCGGAATGGAAATTGAACTGGAACACGGACTTGTTGACCCGCACACAAATGTGACAAATGATGACACGCTTCTTACAGGAAAGATTGCACTTGCACATTTAAACGAGATTCCTGACTATTACGACAGACTCGAAAAGATGGAAAGGGAAGCTGAGGGAAAGGACTAAAATCATTTTTTGCGTTTTAATTGTTTAAAACAGATGTATATCCCAAAATTATCGGTTTTTAATACGACTTCTTTTCTTTGATAGTAACTGCCCTCATACAGATAGGTTTTTACTATCTCCTCATCAGTCTGGAGAATAACTATCCAAAAGACGGTTTTGTTGGAACAATTTTTTTATCGGTTTCGTTTACGCGATAGATTTATCCCTGTTTGTATCTCAGATAAGAAAAAGAAGGTGGCAGGAGCCAATAAGAAAATGGCAGAAAAATCCGGAAAAAAAACAGGACTAAAAGATTCTCATTTTGAGCCTGGAGAATCGCCGCACATATTCCCAATGTCCCTTCCAACTGTGATAAATATCGGGCTGATTGTAACCGAAACTGATTTTTCAAAGGAGAATGTTGTTAAGGCAATCAAAAACATTTTAAAAAGGCTTGAAAAAACTCTCGAAAACACACCTGCAAAATACAGGTTTATCCTTCCTTTTAGTTACGGTCCCGAACATGAAATCCTTGAAACTCTTTTATCCGACCCGGTCTGGGACAGATGCAGCCGGGCAGAGGTGCATTTAATTGAGGATGAAGAGGATGAGAGTGACGCGGACGCAACCTTTGAGTGGAAGGTACCCTATGAAATATCTAAAATCAAACTCAAAAAGAGAACAGCCGGATTTAATTCAGTAAACGACTCGATTGTCCAGATGAGCACACTCATAATCCTGGTGGGCGAGTGGGAACCGGGTTCACAGAGCTATAATGAGGGAAGCATTTTCAGGCTTGCAAGACATCACGGAACAACAATTGTTGCCATACATCCCAACGACATGAAAACTTACGAGATCCCGCATGAAGACAGGATATTTAATTCATACCAGTCTCTTAATGAGTACAACAACGAAGAAATCTCAAGGAAAAAATACTCAGAAAATATTGAAAGATATATTCAGATAATCAAGAATGAATGCCGAAAAGCTGATCTTCCGGAAGATATGGTGGAGTCTATCTACAACTCGCTTCTCCCTAATTTCACACGCACAAAGATGCTGGCCAGGAAATATCTGCGCTTATATTGGCTTGCAGGAACATCAGTTTCCTTACTCGCCGCTCTGGCAGTATTTACAATAACAATACAAACCATCTTCTTTACTGGAAACTCCGCACTCGTATGGCTTGAGGTTGCTGAAATCTTTTTAATTATTATTTTTATGACATGTTCAAGATACTGCAATTTTCATCGGAAATGGATAGATTACAATTTTTTGTCAGAAAGAATAAGGTCAGCCTTTTTTTTATATGTAGTTTACATCACATGTAAAAAACCTGATACACCTCCGCACATGAGTCTTGCACACAGACCAAATGACTGGATGGTTATGGCATTTGAATCCTTAATGACAGAAGTTCCAATCCCTTACTGCCGGATTGACATCCCTTTTGAACCTGTGAAAAAATTCTTTATCTCGGCATGGATTAATAACAGGCTGAAATTTTACGAAAAAGAGAGCAAAAATTCAGGTAAAAAATTTATTTATCTCACAATTGCAGGTGAGGCATTATTCTTACTAACCCTTGTTCTTGCTGTAGTTCATGCACTGGGAATTGGTCACTGGGAGCTGTATAATATAGAAGCTTCAATGATTCTTGCATCACTTACAATCTCGCTTCCCGCATTTGCAGCCGCAATAGCGTCAATAAGAGTCCAGAGAGAATATCTCCGAAATAAAGAGCGTTATTCCCATATCGCACGACACATCACTTCAATTAAAAATGAGATGGAGCATGTTGAGGATATGACTGCTCTTTGCAATCTTTTGGAGGAGATGAATGAGATAACATTAAGGGAACAGCAGGACTGGAGGATTCTTTTCAGGTTCAGAAAAATAGAGGCGGTTTAAAAGCCATATATTCGGAAAAATCCCATAAATTTAAGACAAATCATTTTCTTTGACATAATCAAGATAGCCTGAAATTAGCTCAAAAATTACCTCAGTGTCATTACCGCTGATTTTTATAAATGCCTCCTGCTGCCTGATATCAGGAGGATTGTCTTTTCCGGAAAAAGCCCTAATGAAATGTCCGAATATATCCTTATGTGCAATTTTGCCACCGGATTGTGATTTTTTAAGATCCTGATAAAAAATTTCAAGTTTATTTGGATCATCCATGTTTAGGAGGATAAATAGATTTTTTATGCCTTCTTCTGCCATTGTCTGCGCCTTAAAAAGCCCTATCGGGTGCTTTTCACCTGCTGAAATAAGAGCAGGACCCACATATAACAAAATCCTTTTATCAATCGACTTTAAGGGAATATTATCCTTAATTGTGTAATGGCCCATATCACCAAAGTCCCTTAAATCCAGAATCATTCCCGGATTCAGCCTTGTTTTTCTGGAATATCTCAGTTTAATTATGGAATAATCCGACATGCTGACAGCCATTACCTCAAAATTGCTATCCTTTCCGGGAGAGGGGGCAGAGATTATCGCCACATATACAATATCTGAAAGTGTGGGAGGAAGCCTCACCCTTTTTTTATCCTCACTCTTTTTTGAATCATGCCCGGTTTTTTTGGGATTACTTATATCATCAGATCTCATTTTAACCAATTTTATATCATATTCACCTGTCAAAATCCCCGATATCCCACCCGAGGTACTCTTTTATAATAATATATGCCATCTCAGGTGGAATTGCTCCATGTTCGGTGATTATTAAATCAACGTAGTCTGCCGGAGTTACATCAAATGCAGGGTTTCTCACGGTAACAAAAGGAAGTTTTTCAGATACTGATCTGTCAAGGACTTCTGAGGTATCTCTCTCCTCTATCTGTATCAGCTCACCGGTAATCGTTTTTGGTGCGAATTTGTAAGTCTCTGCGGCAACAATAAGAGGTGTTCTTGCCTCATGTGCACAGAGTGCTATCTGTGATGTGCCGATCTTGTTTACAACAGCGCCGTTTACAGTTATTGCATCTGAACCGACAATGACAAGTGAAATATCCTTCATGAAATAACGGGCAGCGGAATCGACGATGAAACTGGTTTTTATACCGGCATCATTCAGGGTTTTTATTGTGATATGACCCTGGTTTCTCGGCCGTACTTCGGTTGCAAATACCTCAAATTTCTTCTTTTGCCTGTGTGCCTCAATGATACAGGCGAGTGCAGCCTCAGAGTTGCAGTGGGTTAAAATAACATCGCCGTCTTTAATGTGCCTTGCACCAATCTCTGCAATACGTTTCACAGCCATTTCAGAGTTTTTTATAAAAGAATCAGCGCTTTTAATAACAGAATCCCTGGCCTCATCAAGGCTCTGTGCATTCCTTGCACCTTTCATAACAATATTTACGGCGTTTGGAAGAGAGACAGCAGTAGGTCTTGTCTGAAGAAGTAAAACTGCTGCAGACTCCATCTCCTTTAAAAATGAATTAAGATCTTTTGATTCCAGATCTTTTGAATGCTCTTTTA
>NZ_JBSREC010000075.1:0-7405 GCF_055145805.1 Methanomicrobium sp.
TCAACAGCCGGAATTACACCGGCAGAGGTTTTCAGACTTCTTGGAGAGAGTGAAATTTATGGAGAAAGTGCCTCAAGCAGATCTTTACCGAATATATCTACTTCTCTTGTAACATATCTGGCCTCAACAGCACTTTCTCCATAAATTTCACTCTCTCCAAGAAGTCTGAAAACCTCTGCCGGTGTAATTCCGGCTGTTGACATCGCTGTTATGTAATTTATTGCATAAGGGAGTGTTGAATCAATATTTCTTCTTCTCTCACTTGTAAGGATATTCGGGTATATTAAAAAGCCGACATAAGTAATCCCTCCAAATATCATAACTGAGACGATAATAGCAACTATTGTTCCTATTATCAGGCTGTATTGGCTTAATTCAAAGAAGATGTCGGGGAGGTTTCCTCTGTAAACTATTTTTTCAGGGAGTTTTAGCAGAAAAGTCAGCATGCCTATAATTAGTGACATCATAATTCCTACAAGGAATGCGCTAATATAAGCCGTTGAAAGGTAAGCCTCGAATGAGATTTTCATTCTGGCTTTAATCATATCATTTCTCAGTGTACTATAGTCATCCCTCTTTTTTTTCATCCTTTCACCAAGGATGTTGAAGCAGAAGCGTTCGTAACTATTCATATAAACCATCTCTTACAAGCTTTATCACAGCCTCGGGGTCACGGAAGTAGGACATAAGGACTTTTCCTACGTCTTTGTAGTTTCTAAGTTTTTTAAGTCTCATCCATTCAAGAATCTCCTGGCGGCGTTTTAGTTCCTCAACCATTCTGGCCTCATCCCATCCGCGTGATTCCATAATGTCCTCAAGGATGTATGATTTACCTGAATATCTTATCTCGTCTGTTGCCTGATTCCATTTGAAGACTTCATTTGTGATGAGTTCTCTGGTTCTTGGATCAATGTCAAGTATCTCAATTAACTGCTTATTTCTTCTGGTTCTCTGTCCTCCAATTCTGACCTGAACCTGTACACTCATGAGATCAAGTGAACTTAGCATGTTTCTTGGAACATTTAGAGGAGGGTTTTCGATACGATGAACTGCACTTGCAACTGAGTCCGCATGCATTGTTGCATATGTCACATGGCCTGTACTCATTGCCTGAAAAAGTGTCTGTGCTTCAGCACCTCTTACTTCACCTACCAGAATATATTCGGGTCTTTGACGAAGTGCTGCCCTGAGAAGTTCATACATATCAATTGAACCTTTGCCATCCTTGTCAAATGATTCTCTTGTGATACTTGGAATCCAGTTTTGGTGTGGCAGTTTTAACTCCCTTGTATCCTCAAGCGTAACTATTTTAGCCAGCGGTGGAATGAAGAGAGATATTGCATTAAGGGAAGTAGTCTTTCCTGATGCTGTTCCTCCAGCAAATATACAGGATTTGCCGGCTTCGACTGCAAGCCATATGTAGGCGATTGAAAGGGGTGAGAATGTACCCCATTCTGTAAGGTCAGTAGGTGTTATTGGTTCGTCTTTGAATTTCCTAATAGTAAATGTTGAACCGTGTGCTGTAACCTCAGTTCCCAGTGTCATCTGTATACGTGATCCGTCAGACATTGTTGCATCAAGCATGGGCTCTGCAATTGAAATGTATTTTCCTGCTCTTTGAGCAAGTTTTGTCACAAATGAATCCAGCACTTTATTGTCATTGTAAAACAGGTTTGTCTGAAGGGATTCATAGTTGGAGTGAAATACAAATAAGGGTGTGTTCAGACCGTCGCATGAAATATCTTCAATAAATTTGTCATGCATTATCGGGTCAATAAGACCTTCTCCCAAAAATTCCTTGTTAATTTGATATAATATCTTTTCTTTTGCTACGGGATCTAATTTAAGTCCGTAATCTCCAATGATATCATTTACGGAATCTTTCAGGATCTCTTTTGCGTTTTCTTTTGTCAGATCCTTAGTATTGACATCAAGGGTTTCAAAAAGGCGTTGTTCTATCTCAGAAAGAAGTTTATTTTCAGCATTGCTTAAAACCGGTTCAAGTACATTATATATGTATTCATTTGAATTTTTGTCATATACAATTCTTACATATGCATATGGTTCATTGACAGGATATAATTCAACTTCTTCAACGCCTTCAACTTTTTTGAAGGACAGATCCACAACAGGCCCGTGAATTGAAGGATTGTATTCATATTTGTCCCTTTTGCTTTCTTTAAACAGATCAGATAGCTTGGATTTTTTCTTTTTCTTTGCATCTGACAGGTCTATTTCATTAATTTTTTCAAAATCTATCGGAGGGAAGTATTCAGAGTATATTTTATTTATCTTTGATATTGTCTCGTCATCTTCTCCGGGCTCAATCTCTTTTTGTATGGATTTTAATGTGAATTCCTCTATCTCAAAAGTAGCTCCACGGGGCATAATGAGCCCTGAATATCCTGATTCTATGTTTTCAGCTGAGATTAGACCTGGATTTTGCTCATATATTTCAGAATCTGTTTCTGACCATCTTGTCTTCTTGGCTGAAGATATGGTCCTGTTTTTGATATTTTCATCTTCTTTCTGATTTATTTTGTTATCTTCTTCCGGTTCAGACTGTGACCATTTTGTCTTTATGGCTGAAGATATGGTCCTGTTTTTGATATTTTCATCTTCTTTCTGATTTATTTTGTTATTTTCTTCCGGTTCAGACTGTGACCATTTTGTTCTATTGACAGTATATTTTTTAGGAGGTGCGTTTTTCTCCTCTGCTTCTGAATTAATTTTTTGGATTTCATCTCCATCTGAAAGATTATCAGAAACAGCTGATTCCTTTATTTCTTCCTTCTTAGAATCATCTTCTTTTATATTTGTTCTATATTCAATCTCGTCTTCTTTTCCCATTGTGATTTTATTTATCTGTTCTTCCAAAGGCGTAGATAATTCCTCTTTTTCAGGCAGAGTTTTCTCCAAAACTTTTTTACCTGATGTTTCGGATTCTTCATTAATATTTTCAGAAGTTTCTCTTATTTCTGCTGACTCTGCTTTTTTAATTTTACCAAGAATGGTTTCAAGTTCTGAGACAGGTTTTTTAATTATTGTTTCTTTTTGTTCTGAAAGGAGATCATATTTTTTTTCAATAATATCATTTTTTACATAGGTTATTTCCCTGTCTGTTTCTTCAGCTGTTTCAGGAACAGTTTCTTCTGACAGGTCTTTGGTAATTTCATCTAATTTTGAATCATCTTCTGCCAAATCTTTAAAAATTTCATTATCTATGTCCAAAATATCTTTTTGTTCGGGTTTTGACAGGGGTTCAAAATCGGTAATTTGTGGTTTTTCTTCTGATAAAAATTCATTATTCTGTTTATTTGATAATTTTGGTTGAGGTTCCTGATCTTTTAATTTTCCAAGAATTTTTTCAAGTTCTGAACTAGTTTTCTCCTGATATGATTCTTTTGGATTTTCATTTATAGCATTTTGAGATACTATTTCTAAAGTGTCTGAACTATTTTCTTCCTTCACAAAAGAATTTCCAATGATTTTGTTTTCTGCAGTGATATCACCGGGAATAATATTTTCTGAGCCTGCATTTCCAATATCATCTTCCTTTCGATCTTTGGATAATTCATCAGATTTTTTATTTTTTTCCTTCTTTAAATCAAGAATGTCAAGTCCATTTTTCTGTATCTGAAGCTTTTTTATGAGTTCTGAAAGATCATCCTGTTGAGAGGTGTTCATATTGTCCTGTGAAAAAAAGTTTGTTATCCTTTCTGTGTCACCTATTTCACTGTTGAAAAGGGATTCTTTTTTACTGTCATTATCTGATTTTTTCTTATTTTCTTTCTTAAAAAAACTGCCAAATCCTTTTTTTCTTTCTTCATTATCCTTCAACCTGATCATACTCCTTTGGTTTAGATTTTAATTGTAATTTGAGACTCTTTCCCTTCAAGCCTAATTCGAAAAATGTGTTCTCTTTTATCTTTTTCAAGGATATTACAATGATAATCACCGCCCTGAAGAACAAAGCCCGCGCTTCCGTCTGAGGATGTGTATTCATAACTCACAGGCACGTTATTTTTCTTCATAATTACCTTTAATCCTACAGCGGGACTCTCATCTTTTAGAACGATTATTCGTATTTTTGCAGGGCGGGTGCTGAAATTTTTAATATCATGCAGTGAAAGTGAAAAATTGTCCTGTTTCAGATATTTTTTGTCAAAAATCCTTGTTCTTGCAGCAAGAGATTCAACAATTTTTTTTTCTGTCAGGAATAGATTATAAATACCTGATTTATCCAGGCTGTATATAACCTTATCTCCATAAAGCATTCCATGCTCATCAATTTGTGCTGCACCTTCAGCCTCACCTGTCACAAATATCAGAATAATACTTTTTCCGTCATTTTCCATTGTTGCAAAAGCATTATATTTGTGCTCTGAAATATGGGTGAAGAGTTTACCATATTCAAAATCCCCCACATATTCTGAGTTTGATATTGCTTTTTCAAAAAGCTCTGCCATCTGCATAAATGCTAAATTCTCTCCCCTTGTACACTTTAAAATTTTTTTTCATTTTTTTGCAATACAATTTTCATTATTATTCCATCAGTATTATTTAGATAATATGTTTTTATTAAATGCATTACATTTGAAGATATCTATTTTAATGGAACCTATCAAAATTCATCGTCACACATAAAAAGAGTCCCATACAATCATTTATCATTCATGATTGAACCACTTCTGATTTCTTCGGTTGCTATAGCAATAACACTAATTTATGCCTCTATACTGGATTTGAAGGAAAGACGTGTACCTTTTAAAACCTGGTATCCAATGCTTGTTGTTGGAGTTCCCATGGCATTATGGGTTTATGCAATTTTATTGTCGGGCGATTTGCGAATCGCATCCGGGTACATTTTCCTTGTTGTTATGTTCTGTGCAATTTTTTATTTTTCATCAGCATATCTTCATCTCTTTGGAGGTGCGGATGCCTGGGGTTTTATTTTTATAACAGCACTTGTTCCGCTGTACCCTTTTGCACCTTTGTGGGGTTATCCTGCAATAGCATTCTTTCCTCTTACTGTTATGATAAATACTTTAATTTTGAATATTGTGACGCCTGTTGGAATTTTTATTTATAATATTATTAAGGGAAACAGGGCGCCTTTATTTTATATGTTTGTAGGGTTCCCTGTTGATGGAAAAAATATAACTGATTCTTTTGGTTTCATAATGGAGGACTTTGAGGAAACTGAGGGTGGGATAAAAAGGAAGTATATCTCATTTACTGCTTCTCTTAAAAGAATGATTTCAGGAAAACGCAGGATGTATACACAGGATTTAAAAAAGTATCCTGAGGAGTACAAAGAAGAATTGGATCTTTATGCCCGTTCGGGGAAGATCTGGATCTCTTTTGGTGTCCCTTTTATCATTCCTATAACTGCAGGATTTATATTTGCACTTCTTGTGGGTGATATAATTTATCAAATACTTGCCATATTTATGGGAGTGATCTAAAATGAATATTAATTTTGATAAAAATGGTCTTGTTACTGTTGTGACACAGGAATTCGGTACAAATAAAATTCTTATGGTTGCCTGGGCAGACAGGGAAGCAGTTGAAAAAACAAGAAAAACCGGATATGCACATTATTTTTCACGAAGCAGGGAAAAAATGTGGAAAAAAGGTGAGGAAAGCGGTCATGTTCAGAAAATTGTAAGGATTCTCATTGACTGTGACTGTGATACGCTTATATATCAGGTACGCCAGACCGGAGGTGCATGCCACACCGGATATGAAAGTTGTTTTTACAGAACCATAGATGGTGAAGTGGTTGGAGACAAAATTTTTGATCCTGATAAGGTATATGCTAATTAGGTATTGAATACATTATTTTAAAGGGAGGTTTTTTAGTGATACTTATACCTGATACAAGCGTCGTCATAGACGGACGCATCACCTCGATGATACAGGAGTCGGGTGAATATAATGGGGCCACAATAATTGTTCCTGAGGCCGTAATAGCAGAACTTGAAGCACAGGCAAACCAGGGGCGTGAAATTGGTTTTAGCGGCCTTACAGAGCTTCAGGAACTCTCAAGACTTGCAAAAGAAGGAGTGATTGAGATAAAATATGTCGGAGAAAGACCAAGTCTTGATCAGGTGAAACTTGCAAGCGGTGGAGAGATAGATGCACTTATAAGAAAAGTTGCACTGGATTATGAGGGTGCAAAATTCATAACAAGTGATGTTGTTCAGTCAGAGGTTGCAAAGGCTAAAGGTCTTGATGTACTTTATTTAAAGCCACAGATTGGTGAATTTTCGCCTCTTAAAATAGATAACTATTTTGATGAAAATACTATTTCAGTATTTTTAAAAGAGCGCGCCAGACCTGTAGCAAAGAAAGGGATATTAAAAGAGAGCATAAATGTGCTCCTTTCTGATGATCCAATGTCTGAATATGAATTAAGGCATATTGCACAGGAGATACTTGAACGTGCCAAACGTGATCCTGATGGATATATCGAGTTGGAAAAACGTGGTATAACAATTATTCAGATAGGCTCAATGAGAATATCAATAGCAAAAAGGCCTTTTTCTGACGGTATGGAAATTACTGCAATAAGGCATGTTGTTGACAGATCAATAGATGAGTACAACAAATCAGCTATTGTTAAAAAGAGGCTTCTTGAAAGCAGAAGTGGTATTCTTATAACTGGTACTCCCTGTACAGGAAAAACCACTTTTGCACAGAGTATTGCAATATTCCTGTCTGATAATGATTATTCAGTAAAAACAATGGAATCTCCGCGTGACATTCATATTCCTGATCATATAACGCAGTATTCTGCTCTTGAGGGCAGCATGGAGAATACCGCGGAAATAATGCTTTTTATGCGTCCTGATTTTGTAATCTTTGATGAACTGATGAAGAAAACAGACTTCAATGTATTTTCAGATATGCGCCTTTCAGGAGTAGGTATGATAGGTGTGGTTCATGCAAACGACGCTCATGATGCGCTTCTGAGATTTATGGGAAGAATTGAGTTTGGTGTTCTTCCTCAGATAATTGATACAATTATATTTGTTAAAGACGGGGATATCTCAAAGATTTACGATATTAAGTTTGAGTTTAAGATTCCGGAAGGTATGCCTGATGACGATGATGAGGTCTCATCAAGACCAGTTATCTCTGTTGTAAACAGTGAAACCGGAGAAGTTGAGTCTGAAATATTCCGCTATGATGGTGAACTGATTATTTTTAAATTTCCTCATAAAGAAGAAGTTTTAACACCGGAAATTCAGGCCGTCAGTATTCCTGAAGAGGATATTTCATTGAAACTGGTTGAAAGAGAGATTCAGAGAGAAATAGGCAGATTTACAGATGGTCTTGTTGAAGTTAAAATGCAAAGTGAGAACAAAGCTGTTGTATATATAGATGATAAAGATGTTCC
>NZ_JBSREC010000076.1:0-23268 GCF_055145805.1 Methanomicrobium sp.
TGCGGCCTTCGTATTCTGTCTCGTTGAGAGCTTCTTTAGCTTTTTCAGCCTCTTCGACTGTGCCCATCTCGACAAATCCAAATCCTTTACGTTCAATAATTTTGACGCTTTTTACATCGCCATATTGTGAAAACAACTCTTCTAACTGTTTTTCGTTTACGGAGTATGTCAGATTTCCGACATAAAGTTTGCTAGTATCCATTTTTAGGTCTCCCTGTTATATACAATAGATTCCATCAGTAATGAATCTATAGGTCACTTCTCTAATTCTGGTCGTTTTTGGCTGGTGTTTTAAAAACGTCTTTAAAATTTCATTCAAAAATTGTTTCATATAATATTCTTTAAAAATCAAAAAAAAGAAAGTTACATCTGTGCAAATATTGTGTACTCCAAAATTACCGCAAATAAAAGGATTATAAGCCCTGTTATGGCAAGTGGCAGGGTATAATGCTTAATTACCTCTTTTGGTTCATCGCCTGTTGTCTGTTTTATGAGCCAGAAATATGGGTCTGTTACAAAGGATATGAAGCATGTCCCTGCGCTCACCAGAAGGATTAATGAAATCGGGTTGATAAGTCCCGGGATGGCTGTCTGGGCGATAAAGTCTGCGGAGATAATTGATGTCACCAGCCTTGAGCCCTGGGCGGTCTCTATCAGTGCTGCAATAATAAATGGTATGAAAATAACCGGAAGAAATTCCGGATATGAGTTCATTGCCTCTGCTGCAAGACCGCTTTTTATTATCACATATCCAAGCCCGCCTGCCCCGCAGATATCAAAGATAATAAGCCCTGCATGCTTTGAACCATCATTGACAGCTATTTTTCGAATATTCGGAGATGCAAGCATAACAGCTGAAATCACGCCTGCAAGCATTACAAAGTTAATTATTCCTGTGTTGGTGAGTCCAAAAATAAAAAAACCTGCGGGAAGTGCGAGAAGCATTACAATAAATGGTGCCCATGCTCTTTTGTGGAATAGTATATTTTCGGTATCTTTGTTTTTTATTGAAACGTTACGGGCTGTATTGGTGTCATCAGAATCTGTTTTTTCAAGTCTCCTTTTGCCTGCAAAAATAATTCCTCCCAGCAGCAGAAGCGAGAGGGGTAAAGCCACGGCATCGTATAAAAGAGGGGACATCCCTCTGGAAAACACATTAAAAAGCGGAATTACAACAGGTGTCGGAGAAATCAGGACATATGAGACAATAGATGCTGTTGCAGCAATGTATAGCAGAATATTTCTTCGGACGTGATTTTTCTCAAGACTTCCTATTATCGGGAAGATGAGCAGATATGCGGTAATGCAGCATGTTATCGGAACTGAGAGCAGGTATCCTGTAACACCTGATAATGCAGGCGGATCTTTTACAATTCTTCTGATATCATTTACAATATCCTCTGTCTGATTCTGTGCCTGCAGAATTTTTGCAATAACAGAGCCTGAAAATATTATCACCCCAAATGCGGCGAAGGTGTTTCCCATACCCTTTACAGTATCCGTAATTGCGGCATCAAAGCTTAGACCTGTCAGAAGACCGAAGAAAAGTGCTCCGCCGGTGAGTGTAAAAAAAGGAGATATACGATATTTTAAGCTTATGAATGTGACCAGCACAAGGGTTGTAAAAAAGACCGCAAGAAGATACATATGATATTAAAAGTTTATGCATTATGCTCTGATTATAGTTTTGGAAATCTGTCAGAATAAATTATCAGATAATAAATTAATGGCATTTTTTCTCATAATTACTAAAAAAACGGTAAAGATGGTTTATTTAAATATTTTGAGGTTTCAAAAAGACTTTAATCTACTGAATACTTATCAATCATCTAGCGTTTTATGAAGGATGTATTGGTATGGTAAAACTTTGGTCAAAACTGCTGGATATTGATTATCAGGGTGTTGTCTTAAACAGTGAAGATGCCCGTAAAATAGGGGTTCTTGACGGTGATCGCGTTCAGATTGTTGAAGAGGAGAAGGGTCTTTCTGTCCAGGCCTTTGTTGTCACAACAAAGACGATAATTCCCGAGGGAATGTTCGGGATTTATCACAAGACAAATGAACGCTTAAATGGCAGTGACGGCGATATATTTGATGTCCGTTATGCAGATCGTCCCGTTTCAATCGAATGTATCAAAAAGAAGATGGACGGTTTAAAACTCAACGCTGATGAGATGAATCTGATAGTGGCAGATATCGTATCAGATGTCCTTTCACCCGGTGAAGCCACTGCATTTATTACAGGTTCTTATATAAACGGCCTTGATATGGATGAAGTGGAATATTTAACCCGCTCTATGGTTTCAACAGGCGACAAACTGAATTTTTCCTCAAAACCTATCGTTGACAAACATTCAATCGGAGGCGTTCCGGGAAACAAAATTTCGCTCCTGGTGGTTCCGATAATTGCTGCCGGCGGTCTTAAAATTCCCAAAACAAGTTCCCGTGCAATAACAGGCGCAGGCGGAACAGCTGATCTGATGGAGGTTTTGGCTCCTGTTGAATTTTCTGCAGAACAGGTTCAGCAGATGACTGAAAAGGCCGGGGGTGTGATTGTCTGGGGCGGTGCAACAAACATTGCGCCTGCTGATGACAAAATAATAATTTACGAATATCCCTTCAAGATCGATGCACGCGGACAGATGCTGGCCAGTGTTATGGCAAAAAAGATTGCCGCAGGCGCCGATTTAGTTGTAATCGATATTCCTGTGGGATCAGAGGCCAAGGTGAAAACTCCTGAGGAAGGGCGAAAGCTTGCAAGGGAGTTTATAGAGCTTGGTGAGAGATTCGGAATCAGGGTTGAGTGTGCCTTGACATATGGCGAATCGCCTGTCGGGCATTCCATCGGTGTAAATCTGGAAGTAAGGGAAGCACTTGCTGTTCTTGAAGGGGCAGATGATCCCAACTCACTTATCCAGAAGAGTCTTACAATCGCAGGAATTGCATTTGAGATGGCCGGAAAAGCCCAGAACGGGATGGGGGCCACGCTCGCAGAGGAACTCTTAAAGAGCGGCAGGGCTCTTTCAAAGATGAAGGAGATAATAAAGATCCAGGGAGGAAATCCTGAAGTAAAATCTGAGGATTTCAAGCCCGGAGAATTTTCTTTTGAGGTGAATGCACCTGAGCAGGGTTATGTTATTGACATGAAGAACAAGGCCCTTATATCAATTGCAAGGACTGCCGGAGCACCACATGATGTCGGGGCCGGAATTTACCTTAACAGAAAGAGAGGTCAGAGTGTTGAGGATGGCGAGGTCATCTATACAATATATGCCGACAGAGAATGGCGTCTTGAAAAGGCAATTGAGCATGCAAGGCAGCTTTTACCTGTTGTTGTCGAGGGAATGTTAATTGACAGGGTACCTTCCGAATACTGGCGTCCAAAGATTGAGTGAAAAAGTAATATTGTTAACTGCCTGAAATTCAGGTTTGAGAAAAAAATTATTTTTTTTTATTTAATACAGATTTATTTAGTATTCCATATCGTTTACCTTGCTGTTTGAGATAGTTCTTCTGACACCTTCCACATCATGCGGGTTATTAAGAATATGATTGTAGACTTCTATGTTCTTCTGATACATGTTGTAATAATCATTGTATTTTTCTACGAGAATTTTGTAATCGATATAGTCGGAATCATATTCGCTTTGGTAGATATAATATTTCTCAGGGTTTTTTAACTTTGTTTCAAGAGCTGTAATGTCATCATACCATTCATTTAACTGCTCTTCAAAGAAGATTATTCTGTCCTCAATCTTTCTTTTGTTATCAACGATGTATCCAACATAGTTGTAATTTCTATAGTCCAGGGTCCCGTCTCCTATGGGAATTACAACTGCCCGTGCATCCTCGTAATCATCCGGATAAAGACCAATATATGCAGGTGCGGTCGCCTCAATAAAGAGATATTTTCGGCCTTCATCTGATTTATACATTCTAAAACCTGTATCTCCCTGCGGAATAATTCTTATGCCTGCGACTGCATGGCCCTTATCAGGGAATAGAATGAGAGATACATCATATCCGCTTTTTTCCAAAAGACCGATAAGAAGCATACTCTTCTCATCGCAGTCACCTTTACCGTCGAAGATTACCTCTTCCGGAAAACGGGTTTTCACTGCATCAAAGTCATAGGGAATCTGCTGGACGAATGCTATTAGAAATTCCAGATATTCCTCGTCATTGAGGTTGTTGGCAAGCCGGATGTGTCTTAATTTTTTGGAAAGTTCATCAAAGAAGACATCATTGGCCTCCCCTTCAAAAAACGATTTGTAATATTCTATCTGGACATCCTCAGGCTCTGTTGCGATATGATCTGCAAGACTTTTATCTGCTGCCTGTGCCCCCGCCAGTATTGACCTGTTAATGTCAAATGTGACAGTGTATTCTGTCTTCTCAAATTTTGTGGTAAAAGTCTTTTTGGAATATTCACTTCCGGTTACACTTCCCGGTATCAGTCTGGGATAAGATACGGATTTTGCTGTGTTTTTTATTAAATTTTCTTCAGTGTATCCTGCTTCATCAGCATTCTGTCCGTTTTTAACCTCTGTAATCTTTTCAGAAGATGTCTGCAGGTTATTTTGTGACAGATCCTGATCATCTGAAGATATGAGTTTACTATCTGTATTATAAGATGTACAGCCGCATGATGCTGCAAGAGCAATAAAAATTATCACGACAGATATTATTATTTTTGATTTTTCTTCTGATCTTTTCAACATAAATCATACCTGTGTTTAGTAGTAATTCTGGATTTTTTTATAATAATCAGGTGATTTTTCCGGCTGAATCCTTTTTGACAATATAGATGCTGAGTATTATTTTAAACATATGATGTATGCTGAAATAAAATTCACTTTTTTTAATATCCTGATATCAGGTACCTGAATTTAGTGAGAAACAAACTGAAAATTACAATTAAAGCAAAAAAGGAAAAAATTTAGAATCTTGGTTTTCTGTACTTAGGTAAGCAGTCTCTGCAATAGACTGGTCTTCCCTCTGTAGGTACAAATGGAACTTCACATTCTTTTCCACAATCTGCGCATACTGCTTTATGCATTTCTCTTGGTTCGCGGGGACCGAAGCTTCTGCCCTGGCCACCATAATTTCTGTCATTCATTTTTTTATTTCCAACAGAATAATCTGTTACTATCAGTTTGATATACTAATAGATATATGTCTGCATTGTTCCTGAGTTGGAAAATAAAAATAATTTTATCCTCAAAATAATTATTATATTTTTTGCTGCATCCCCCTAAAAAAGGAGTAAAACTTCCTGTAATTGTTTTTAGGAGAGAATTCTGCATTTTTTCAAACATTTTCCAGAAATATTTTGGGACCTGAATTTTTAATTCTGCACTTTGTTGTTTCCATCTCCCCCGTTTTATATATATTTGCGATCATGGTTCCCCTAAACATATTTTCAGCTGCAATATACCCTATATATGATAACTATTACCTGACTAATTACTAATCAATAAACTGGAAACAATTAACAGGAATAATACGTTTTGCAGTTTCAGGCGGAAAAATATCCGTCATATGGCAGGAAAAAAGGATCAGATATAATGGCAGATAGTGATAAAAACCCACAGCAGAGGATGAACATAAAATCAGGTATAACTGTACAGATTGTTCTCAAAGCGGATCAGAAAAGTGGAAAGCTGACAAAAGGCATAGTAAAGGATATACTTACAAACTCTTCCTTTCATCCTCACGGAATCAAAGTCCGGCTGGAAGATGGAAGAGTCGGCAGAGTTCAGAAGATAGAATGAAGTTTAACTTTTTTTAATATTTTGTGATTAAGACAAAGTCTTCGCACGCCTGGATGAAAACCAAAGAGTGGTTTTATAGTAAACTGTGATGAATACGAAGTATTCGCACGTTTAGATGAAAACCAAAGAGTGGTTTTATAGTAAACTGTGATTATAACAATGACATAAGATGTCAGTTATCGAAATTGCCGAAAAGATACGCAGTATGGAGATTAGGGGTGCGGGAAGAATTGCACGTACCTGTGCACTTGCATTAAAAGAGCATTCACTGACTGTGAATGCTAAGGATCTTAAAACATTTCAAAAGGAGATGGAGTCTGCAGCATCTATACTTCTTAAGACAAGACCGACTGCAGTCTCTCTTCCAAATGCGGTTAATATCGTTATGAAAGGTGTGAAGGTTGCAAAAACCCCTGATGAAGCCCGCAATTCTGTTATAAATAATGCGGATTCATTCATTGAAAATTCAGAGAAGGCTGTAAAACGGATTGCGGAGATAGGAGCAAGGCACATAAAAGACGGCGATACGATTCTTACCCACTGCAACTCAGAGGTGGCAATCGCCTGTATAATTGAGGCTTATCATCAGGGAAAGAAATTTGAGGTGTTTGCCACCGAAGTCAGGCCAAGAAACCAGGGGTATATTACAATAAAAACACTGAACGATGCCGGAATTAAAACAAATTTCATAGTTGATTCTGCCGCCCGCTACTTCATGAAAGAGGTGTCGCTTGTAATAACAGGGTCTGATGCAATCACAGTAAACGGTGCTGTTGTAAATAAGATCGGGACCTCCCAGATAGCCCTTTGTGCTCATGAGGCAAGAGTTCCTTTTATTGTGGCAGCAGAGACCTACAAATTCGCACCAAAGACGATAACAGGTGATCTCATACAGATTGAGGAGAGGGATTCATCAGAGGTTCTGGATGATGCAGGCGCTGCAATGCTGCCAAATATTACTGTCAGAAATCCGGCATTTGATGTGACGCCGGCAGAATACGTTGATTTAATAATTACAGAGCAGGGTGCAATTCCTCCCCAGATGGCATATGTTATAATAAAGGAATATCTTGGCTGGAATATAGAGGATTTTGACAGGTGAATATAACAAAAATATAAAAAAAAATCCGGTTAATATGAAATCTGATGATCTGATAAATCCCGGGAAAATTAGGCCTGAAACAAAGTTTCATTCTAAAATCTCAGGGAGCGATTCAAAAAAAAGTGAGGAGAAAAAACGAACATGCCTGCCTCCTACACTATCGGATATTGTATATGTGGCGGTAATCTCGGCACCTTCCTCCGGAAAGGAGAGCAATTTTGAGGTACTGGCAATAAGCATGTCGGATTATTCAATAATTAAGCTGAGATACTCCCGAAAGACTAAGCTAAATCCCGGGATGGTTCTTGATTTAAGGGACTTTGGTGATATGGGCCATTACACAATTAAGGATAATGTGCCTTTAAATTCGGTTGACAAAAGGGTTTTGTCATATGTGGGCACTGCCCTTATTTCGGCAGGTGAGAAGCACCCGATAGGGCTTTTAAAGGCGCAGACAATGGCAGAAGAAGGAATAAAAAATCTGTTTGTCCTTTTAAATATGGATGATCCCATAAAACTTGAAAAATTTTATGATGAATTAAAAAAATCACAATTCAATGTCAAAATTGCGCATAAGGATGTATTCGGGCACTTCATACGGGCTTTTTCAGGAAAAGAAAACCCGCCGGATATCAGACAGCAGGAGGCACTGATAGAAATCAGCGGCAATGACTCTCTGGTAATTATGGAGCTGATTTCGGGCTATCTTGATTATGTAAAAAGAAAATGACCTCTTTTAACTTTCAAATTTTTCTGAATATATAATTTTCAGATTTCTCCCAAATTTCTGAATCTGAAAAGAATTCTCCAGTCCTGCTGCTCCCTAAGTGTTATCTCATTCATCTCCTCCAAAAGATTACCAAGGGCATTCATATCCTTTACATGTTCCATCTCGTTTTTAATTGAAGAGATGTGTCGTGCGATATGGGAGTAGCGTTCCTTATTTCTAAGATATTCCCTCTGGACTCTTATTGATGCGATTGCGGCGGCAAATGCAGGTAGCGAGATTGTAAGTAATGCAAGAACCATTGAGGCTTCTATGTTGTAGAGTTCCCAGTGGCCAATTCCCAGTGCATGAATGACTGCAAGAATAAGAGTCAGTACGAATAATGTCTCGCCTGTGATTGCGAGAAAAAGAAATTTTTTGCCGGAATTCTTACTTTCGTTCTCGTAATACCTGAGCCTGTTATTAATCCATGCAGAGATGAAAAATTTTTTAACAGGTTCAAAAGGGATATCTATCCGGCAGTAAGGAATAGTGACCTCTTCCATTAAGGATTCAAATGCCATAACCATCCATTCATTGGGTCTGTGGGCAAGTGTCATGTGCGGAGGTGTATCCGGTTTTTTGCACGTGATGTAGACCACATACAAAAAAAAGGCCGACCTGATTCTTTCTGCTAAAAAGTTGTAGTCTATCCATTTTCTGTGAAAATTGCAGTATCTTGAGCATGTCAAAAAGAAGATGATCAAAATGATCTCTGCGACTTCAAGCCATACAAGTGCGGAGTTTTCAGGAAAGAAGATTGTCTGTAATGTTATTGTAAAAACTGCCAGAGCAGCGAGGATGGAGACTGAAGTGCCTGAAAGAAGATAAAGATGCATATATTTTCTGGCAAGCATCTTTGTACGAGTGAAGTTGGGAAGAAGTGAGTTATAGACTGACTCTACCACATTTTCCGGAAGATCTGCTTTATGGCATTCACCATTTATCGTTTGGATGTATCTTTCAATATTTGCGGAGTATTTTTTTCTTGAGATCTTCTCGGTGTTGTAATCATTGAGGGACTGATAGGAGTCAAATATTCTGTCTTCGTGGGGAATTACATAGGTATTTGCTTCATCCGGGTTTATTGCAACGATGGTTGTTCCGTGATGTCTGGCAAGCCTGAATATGCTTCCTTCATTGTATTTTTGTGAACCCGGCTCCCATTCACCTATAAGAATAACTAGTGTACAGGATTCAATTATTGCATCAGTAACCTGATCATATCCGTGTTTTTTTGGTTTATTCCCGATCTCTCTGGTTATAAAATGAATGTCTTTTTTTAACGGGATGTACCCCGGGATGTTTTCACCAGGGGATTTTATAAGGCAGACCTCGGCAGGGCTGCATCTTTCCCATACAGGGTCTAAGAGCAAGGATTCCAGTATATCGTGTCCCAATCCGCGTTTGAATGGCAGAACAAACTTATATGTGGCAGGTGTGTTTTCAAGCGTATTTTCAAGCGTATTTAGTATTTTTTTGACCGCTTTGATGACATTTTCATGATTGAAATTAACATCTGCCACAATCAGGCCGATAGTTACAGTTGTCGGCAGGGATTTTGGAAATATATGCGGCGAGCTGTCATTCTGACCGCCCGTTTTTCCTAAAGATTCCTGATTAAAATCTTCTTTTTGTATTGCCATTAAAATCCCTCCCTTTAATCTAATCTGATTCACCAATGGCGATAAATCTATCGCGGGTGTAATATTAAGGTTAAAAAAAAGAAAAAAAAAGAAAAAAAATAATTTAATCCTTACCCTCAGCTTCCCTTTCCATCTTTTCAAGCCAGTCGTAATAGTCGGGGATCTCGTTTAAATGTGCAAGTGCAATCTTTCCTGTGATAAGGGTATCATCGTTTGTCACATTTGTATGCGGGTCAACGAGGCCGTGTTCAAGTTCAATTTCCATTCCGCGTCTGAACTGATCCAGATCAAATCTGTCCCATTTAATTCCCAGCTGTTCTGCGGTAATCCTGGCTTCCTCTTCTGTAATTACTTTTTTTGAACTCATTTTTTTATCTCCTTTTTTTATATTTCGTTATTATTCTGAAAGGATTTAATATACCATAAGGTTTGCCTGTCAGATCTGTTTTTTAAATTTTTCCTGAAAAAAGCATGATAAGCAATTTTTATGCCCGATAAAAAACTGATAAATCATAAAGAAAAATGTCAGAGTATTTTTTAGGCGACGTTGTACTTGCTCCGGTGAGCTTTGGCGGTCGCAATGAGGTTAAAATAAGGCCTGCAGTAGTTATCGGGACAGACAGTAAGGGTTTTGTCCGCTTATGCCCTGTAACAAGCCGCATCTCACCTGACTCCTCAAATATTCCGCTTGAACTTGATGATTTTGCAAAAGGGGGCTTAAGCCTGTTTGAAGAGAGTTATATTCTCACATCGTATGTGTCAGGAATAAGAAAGAGTGAAATTGTGGGGAAAAAAGGCCGCCTGACAGATGAAAAAATTAATATTATTTCTTCCAGAATCAGTCTTCACTGATCTCCTTTAACAGCTCATCGTAAGGCTTTACCGCAGGTTATAGAAATGACATTCCTGTGTGGCATTAATTGTTTATTCCCAAAAGTAATTTTTCCTGAAAATATACAGAAAATGAAATGAAAGATTTGAAAAAAAATTCAGTCTGCTTCCGGAATATAAACCTGAGCTCTGTCTGTATCCATCTCCTCAATCATATCTTCCGCATAGCTGATGCCTCTTTTATTAAGGCGCCATTTCATACCTGACATTGTGGATTCATCAATTATGTTATTCTTCTCTGTCAGGTCTTCTATTGCGAGCAATAATTCGTTTTTGGATATTGAACATTTTCTCTCCATATCCTGACGGGAAACACTTTTTCTACCCTTTTCTCCCAGAATGTAGAGTGAAAGAATAATCCGGTCAAATCTTTTCTTATCGGGGCTGACGGATTTTTTTCCGTAATGCCTGTCGTAGTTACCAAAGGCGGATTTAATTGTTCTAATTGCCAATATATCACCCTTCTGTGATATCAGACCTGTAAATCAGGTCTCTCAAACTATATCATTTTTCTTTTTAAGATGATATTATTTTTGAGTGTATCTAATTTTTTTTTAAAAAAGGGGTTTTGATATGAGTAAAAATGGATGAATAAAATTCCCGTAAATGAGTATGTTTTTGCACCTTTGGATGTGAGATATTATTTTATGCTCTTTAAAACTCCCTCAAACCGTTTTTTCTCTTCATTTACCCTGTTTTCATCCATCACTGTTGCATTGTAAATGTAGAATATGTCCATATTTTCAAGGCCGGTGAATTCAAATGTCGTGTGCCAGAGTGTCATTAAGTGAACTTCGAGATCGCCGTGTATTCCGTTCCTTGTGTAAAGCTCCCTCGGTGATCCGACAGTCACCGATATCAGTGCCTTTTTACCGGAAAGAAGACCTTTGTCATAGATGGCTCCGTCATAGAGGTTTACCACAAAACCCTGTACAAAAACCCTGTCAATCCAGCCTTTAAGTATTGCAGGACAACTGCTCCACCATATCGGAAACTGGAAAATTAAAAGATCTGCCCATTTTATCTTCCCAATCTCATCCATTATATCAGGGCTTAAAGTATCGTTGTCATAGGCGTGCATCTGCTCTTTCGGGATTATGAGTTTCTCCTTATCGACCCTGTCTGTAAAGTCGTCTCCGTCAAGTGCGGCCTTGAAGTTCATTGCATACAGATCTGTAACTTTTACCGAATGGCCATCTCTTTCAAGTACGTCAACAGCAAAATCTTTCAGTTCTCCGTTGAGGGATTTTGGTTCGGGATGAGCATATACTATCAAAACATTCATTCTCAGAAACCTCTTTTGATGACTTAGACTTGACCTGATAGCATTTTAATTTTGGGATGAATATGCCTGATGACGTTTTTAGGAAAAATAATAATTGGTAATTAAAAAAATCCGGCAACCATTTTAGATATCAAAAGCCAATTGTTTTTTAGAGATTATGAAGATCAACGATTTCCGGCTCGAAAGATACCTTGCAAAATATGAATTTTGTGCTCCGCACCTTCTCTGCACATCCGACTGCCAGTCGGTAACAGCAGGAAAACTTCTTGAAATATGCGGTGAAACCCTCAAAGCATACGCAGATGTCTGGCTCGGCTACACAGAATCGCGTGGCTCGCCTTCTCTTAGAAAGGCTATCTCCTCCCTTTATGATTCTGTAACTCCTGATGATATAATCACTTTTTCAGGCGCACAGGAGGGTATTTTCATCTTTATGAATGTTGTTCTGTCCCCCGGTGATCATTTAATTGTCCAGTACCCCGGCTACCAGTCGCTCTATGAGGTCGCAAATGCAATAGGGTGTGAGGTAACCTTCTGGGAGATGGATGAGAAAAACGGCTGGAAACCGGATATAAAAGATTTAAAGCAGAGCATAAAGCCAAATACAAAGGCAATTGTCTTAAATACGCCTCATAACCCCACAGGCTATAACTTCTCAAAGGATGAAATATCACAAATCGTAAAAATCGCGTATGGGAATTCTCTTTATTTATTCTGTGATGAAGTTTACAGAGAACTTGAGCATGAGAAATCCGGCCTTCTGCCTGCGGTTGCAGACCTGTACTCAAAAGGAGTATCCCTGGGAGTCATGTCAAAGGCGTACGGCCTGGCAGGTTTAAGAATCGGGTGGATTGCAGCAAAAGATTCAGCTTTAATGGAAAAAATTGCGAACTTTAAGGATTTCACAACAATCTGTTCGAGTGCTCCTTCAGAGTATCTTGCCGAAATAGCGCTCAAAAACCGTGAAAAACTGGTTGAAAGAAATTTAAAAATTATCTCAGGAAATCTCCTGCTTCTGGATTCTTTCTTTGAAAAATACAGTGCAATTTTTGAATGGGTAAGGCCGGATGCAGGCTCAATAGGCTTTGTCAGGATAAAAACCGGTGAAGACGCAGACAAATTCTGTCTTGATGCAATAGAAAAAGCCGGTGTCCTTCTTCTCCCCTCAACCGTTTACGGGTATAATAACAGTCATTTCCGAATAGGTTTTGGCAGGACTGATATGAAGGATGCACTTTTAAAATTTGAAGAGTATCTTAACCTGAAATATAATATTAAGTGAAAATAATAATATCCTGTTTTTTTACTGATCCTCTTTTCCGGCAAACAGCAGCCATTTCGGGTATGTGAGATTCCACCTTATCGCTGCGATACGGATTAGAAATACAACTAATATTGCAGTGGTGGCATTCATTATTCCTGCGTCCGGAAACAGGTATATCATTGTAACATACAAAATGCCGCCTATCAGTATCGGTGTTGCATAAAGATCCTGCTTTAGAATAAGGTTTGGTCTGTCAGTTAAGATGTCCCTTATTATACCGCCTGATATGCCGGTTATTATGCCCATTATGACTGCAACGGCAGGACCATATCCCAGTGCAAGTGTTTTATCTATCGCCTGGACATTGAAGAGAGCTATACCCAGTGCATCAAGGTGCAGGAGCGGCTTATAAGTCTTCCAGAAGTAATCTTCCAGAAAGAAAGCCATAACAGCCGCAAATAATGCAATCCAGACGTAGAAGAAATTCTCAATCCAGAATATCGGTGCATCCAGTATGACATCCCTTAAGGTTCCGCCGCCGAATGCAGTTACGAGTGCAATTACAACAATTCCGAATATATCCATTCCTTTTTTTGCACCGGCTAAGACACCTGTAATTGCAAAGGCCGCAATGCCTATTATACTGATTAAGTAGTCCGGCGGAAAGATATCGTAAATCATTTAATCTGCTGAATAAATGTCAGTGTTTTTCCGGTATATAATATACGGGACTTCTGATACTTTTTTTTTGTATCAGCACAATAATTAAAATAATAAAAAAATTATTTTAAAAATCCTGAAAAATATCATCCGTAAGAGGTGCACATTATCATGACAGAGAATATAGGTCCGGGACAGGGCAGATGCCGCAGGGGAAGAGGAAGACCCCGGGCGAAGAGAATGATAGATAATCCCTGCATGGGACGAAGTTTTAATCTGTCCGGTGAGCCTGACGGTGAGGTGGAATCTGTTACTGTTCTTTCAGAGGAAATAGAGGCGATAAGGCTTGTTGACCTTATGGATCATGATCAGGAGTCTGCTGCAGAAGAGATGGGAATTTCCAGAAGAACTCTCTGGAGAGATCTTCATAACGGAAGAAAAAAAATAGCAGATGCTCTTGTAAACGGGAAAAAAATTGAAATAGTCTCTGAAAATAAAGAATAAAAATTATCGGAATAAATTGCTTTTGGGATCTCCTGTGGAAATAAAAATAATATCTCATAAAAAAACTAAAGAATTTGGCTTCAATCACTATTTCAATCAAAAAACGCCTGTATTAATTGTTGAATAAATTCATGTTGCCGCAAACATAACTTTAATTATTACTCATATGTGTAATAACATATTGTAAACAGGTAGAGAATAATAAGAATTTATGAATGAAAAAACCAGGGGTATTACTATGCCCCGGTCCGGCAAAGCAGAATAAATAATTATGATGCCGGATGGATTTAAAGCATTCATGGTGATTCTATTTGTTAAAACCTGCTAAAAGGAGATAAAAAAATGCCAGGATTTGATGGTACAGGCCCACAGGGCCAGGGCAGAATGACCGGACGCAAGTTCGGCCCGTGCAATCCTGCAAATGTTGTTGATAAGACAACTGCAGCAGGAGATACAACAGGTACAGTAAATACAGGAAATGTCCCGCAGGAAGGAGTAGTTTATGGAATCGGACGTGGAGGAGTTCCCCGTGGAGGCGGACGTGGATTTGGCGGTGGAAGAGGAAATCCCCGCAGAAGATTCTTTTAAAATCAACTCCTCAAAAAACCCTTTTCAAATATCAGATAAACTTTATTTTTTCATATAATAATCCCCAAAAATATTGAGATTAGCAGTGTAATTGTAAAAATAATCCTTGTATTATTTGGTTCATTATAATATGGGAAGTTTATCCGTCTTTTTAAAATAAATTGTTCTTTCACCTGATTTTTTTAATTTTATGTAAGCGATATAATTCTTTTTTGCAATACAGGTCTGTGTTATTATAAGATTTGCCTGTTTTTTGTATATTTCATTCATTCTGCCTTAAAAGAATAAAACGCTGATAAAAAAGAGATGACAATAAGAATTGATATATTTCATTACGACTAATATGTATACAATTGGAGTTGGGATATCTGGCATACGTTAAAAAAAATAATTCAAAACCACCTGAAGTAATTGTACGTGTACGTCTTCCAAACAGAAGAAACAGGGAGCAGTTTGCAACAGCGGATTTAATGCTTGGAGCAAATCATATCAGAGTCAGAGCATATGACGGCATCACCCGTGTTGGTCGTATCAAAGGAAAAATTAAGAAACGTGTCTGGATTCGTGAGGGAGATGTTTTAATCGTTGTTCCGTGGGATTTCCAGGACGAAAAGTGTGATATCATATACAGATATACCAAGCCGCAGGTAGAATGGCTTAGGAAAAATAATTATCTCTGATTTTAATTTAAGATAATTTTTTTGGGTTTTTTTGCTTTAAATCTAAAATTTTGAAAAATACAGCTGAAATTATTGTTTCAGGCGCTGTCTGAAAAAAACTGCAGTGTAACTTCCAAAAAAGGTTTTTTTAGAGACTTTCAATTTTTACTGTGTACTCTTTTATTATTAAATGTGAAATGCCGGTCATCTGGTACTTGTTTGCTGATATTTCTGTAAACTGACCTCCGGGAATGGAATCACCTGTTATATAATTTTTCCATGCTACTGAGAGATCGTTTGCAGGGTCAGGGGTATATGTGAGCGTTATTGCCTGTGGCGGCACCGGTAATGTGACGTCTAATGCATAGTTTTCATCTGTTGTACGGGGCTCTGTCAGCATGCTCATCTGAACATTCCCGATTCCTCCAAGTGTGTAATTCCTCTCTGTCAATATTTTGGTTAAAAGAATAACCAGTGTATCGGTAGACTCGTCATAATACCATCTTGGTTCAGCTGCCATTACAGATCCCGGCTGGAATTTGGGTCTGGATAGTACCGCACCGTTTTCAACAGAAATTACGGCAGTTCCCTCACCTGAAGTGTAACGAAGCTTACCAGGTTTAAAAATATATGAATCCGCAGCACCTGTGGATTTATTATTGTATTCAAAAAGAAAACTGTCTCCCGAATCTTCAGAGTCGATCACCTCAAGATAACCTCCTGATACTCTTATGGCGGTATCTCTGTAGGGAACATTACTGTAACTTAATATTTTGATATCATTTTGAAGTGATATCATGGTCTGTTCCATTGTTCTTTCATCCGAACTTATCTGCGATTCCAAAAGAAGAGGATAGCCGTAAAGAGTTACCATTGCAATTCCTGTAAGAACTATCGAAAACATAATTATGAATCCTATTGCTTCTGAAACGCCGCTCTCATTTGTGTCTGAAAAAGATTTTATTTTTTGCATTATACCCCTCCGGAGTCATATGTAAGTCTGTTTATTCCCGAGCCTGTGGTGTTGCCGGAGACCCCTCTTGTAGCTCCGATTCCTGTAATCGATATTCTGCTAAAGACGTTTCCGTCGGTTACAATTACGCTCTGGGCAGCACCTGTTAAAAGCGGGTCCATTTTAACGTAGTAATTTTTTTGGGCAACATCATCCGGCAGATCAAATTCTGTTGTAATTCTCCCGTTTTCAGGAGCTATTACATAAATATCGACAATTCTGGCGCTGACTCCGTTTCCTATGTCTACAAATGAATGGTATTTTAAGCTGTCTGAAGGCCCCTCTATTAAAACTGCATTTGTGACAATCATGACAACAATAAGCATAACCAGAAGTACAGCTGTTATGTTTATGTATTCGATAATTGTGCTTACAGCTTCATCATCAGTTCTTTTCAGGCAGAAGGTATATCTCGTCATATGATGTCACCCCGTTGTTGAAATGAATATTAATTTCCGTGTAATTGAAGTATTCATCGTTGAATTTACCCGGCGTTATTGTGTACCAGACCACTGAATTCACTCTGTTTATAGAAAGTTCTCTTATACTGATCTGCTTTATCAGAGAATTATCTCCTGATTTGGCGATATCTATAATCTCGGATCTGATATCCTGTATCTCTGCTTTTGGAAATTCAAGCACTCCTTCTGCTGTTGTCTGCCCGACCATTACGGACTGGTTGATAATTATTGCAAGAAAGAAGATTCCGACACTTATGATAAATCCCATCAGAACAATCCACTGGCCCTCATCGTTTAATCTCTCCATATCAAAACCTCCAGTCTGACAACAGTATCACTTCCTTCCCAGTCTGTGCTGACAAATCTGCCGCAGCGTACGGCAGGGCTTCTTCCGGGATTATCGCTGTTTTTTGCAAATTCGGTTGGAGTAACAGTTCCTGATGCATCTGATGAATAAATTGCAGAGCTGTATCTGAGTGAGTCAACGAGTGTTGTGGAACCGGTACTTTTCCTTAAGTACTCTGTAAATAAAGAGTCAAATTCTGCTTTAGCTTCATCATTTCTTACCGTCCCCCTTACCGGGCTTGCATTGTACACTATTGATACAAGACTGTTTTTACCGCCATATTCATTTTCTGTATCCATCATTAAAAGAGCATCATTTCCAAGCTGTGAAAGCTGCATATCAGATATATGGACATCTCCGGGCGTTAGGACCATGCCTGTTCCGAGGACAATGTATGCGGACGCAATCATGATTAATGCGGCCGTGAGCCCTTCAATTGTAAAAAGCTGTCCCGAGTTGTCAAGACCTACCATATGCACACCTCAACGACACCGTCTGTAAGATATGGTTCAGATACATAGGGGCAGTCATAACAGTATGAGATGTCTGCTCCTGTTATTGGGTGCAGGGGGATTATTGTTCCGTTGTGCTTAAATTCATATGAGAAATTTGCGGCAAGAGTGAGGGACGCTGTGATGTCAGACGAGAACATAACACTTGGAAACAGCTTTACCTCTATCTGTGACTTGTCAGTCATGTCAATCTCGTCATCCATTGTGTGATAGACTCCGTCAACTGAGTAGAGGTATGTTTCATTACTGAAAATGTTGTATGGCATCGGAACAATAGTCCCGTCTTTTACGAATCTTACCTGTGTAAGTTTTACAGAGTTTATTTCCGACAGGTTAAGGCTCGTGCTGAAATCGTTGACCCTTAATACCAGCGGCTCATTCTTTGGATCAATCCTGTAAGCAGGAGACATCGTTCTGTCATAAAGTATGCCGTAGTCAAGTGTAAATGAGATCCCGTTATCGTAGTTATATGGGGGACTTGGGTTGGTTAAGCTAACATCTGTTGTGTTGAAATCGCTGCAGGGAAGGTCAGCGCTGCTGTAATGCTTAATTTTTACAGCCCTTCTCAGATATCCATACCTTGACTGCGGAACAGGTTCTCCTGCGAAAAGGGGACTGGATGAGTCTTCTTTTAGTGATATATTAAATCTGTAGTCAAAATCCCCAAAAATTGCTTTATTTCTGTAATCATAATCTGTAAAATTAAAATCTGTCGTTTTGCTGAAAAATTTTAGTATCTTATCTGTTGACAGGATATTTGGGGTTTCAGAGGATACAGAAAGTCCCAGTCTTTCTATTCTGTCCTTATGGCTGTAATCCTCACGTTCCCATGCGGGATCATAAGGCCATCCCGGGTCTTCTGTCAGTATAACTGAGGTTCTGTATGCAACGGCATCATAGTCAACAGCAGAACTTTGTACACTGAGTAAAAGTCCGGGAATCATGTTTATAACTATTATTAATGCGATCAAAAAAATTGTAAATCCAGCCAGAAAATCGATGGACAGCATTCCCGAATCATCATTTTTCATAATTACGGGATCACTTCTCCTGTATATGCGTTGAATTTAATCTCCTGGTTATCATCTGAGGGTTCAGATGATATATAATAGACTCCGTTAATTAAAAGAACAGAAGTTTTGCCTGTTTTTGATTTTTCAAAGAGAATGTCTGTCTGTGCGGCGTTATTTAAAAATAATTCCGATGGCATCATTATTGCATATGTATCAATTTCTTCTTCAGGCAGGGGGCCGGGCCAGATATTTTCTCTCCATCCTGTAATTTCGGGATAGATAAGTGATTCAGTATTATTGTATCTGATTCCGAGTATCCAGGAATCGGCATTTGCGTCCCTGTCAACTCCTAAACCGATTATCTGGTGTACTGTGGGTATAACATTCCCTGTATCAATATAATCTCTTATTTCCTCAATTCTTTCATTTTCTATATCGGTTGAAAGCCGGAATTCTAAAAGAGTCTCATTAAGACTAATTCTATATTTGTCTGCATCCCCTGAATTTACTGCCTGAACTGTATCTGCCGGGAATGATTTGTCAGTTTTTTCTCCCGATTGTCCGTCGTCTGTATCTAAACATGCGCCTGTTATGCAGAATGCGAAAATCAGAATAATATATATGATGATATGCATTTTCATCGAAATCACAATCCTATAAGTGGATTTTAATTTATATGGCTTATAATTCATTGTATTGAATGAATAAAATATAACTGTTGCTAATTAGAACTGAAGGCTGAATAAACCGCATATTTGTCCCGATTTTTTTGTGTATTTCATATGTTGAAAAAAAATCATCTGCTTTTTATAAAATTTAAAAAAAGGATATTAATGTATCGGGCCCTGTCTGATGTAAATGACAGTTTTGATTTTTTGAAAAATTAGTCGAGGGTATGAACTGTAAGTCCTGAGAGGAGTTTTGGTTCAAACCATGTGGATTTCGGAGGCATAATTTTTCCTTCGTCTGCAACATCAAGAACTGTTTTAACCTGAACAGGCTGCATGGAAAATGCAACTGCATATGTACCGCTGTCAACACGTTTTTTCAGATCAGAAAGGGGCCTTGAACCTCCAAGATATTCAAGACGCGGATCGCCTCTGGGATCGTTTATTTTGAGCATATCTTCCATAACTGTTTTCTGAAGGACAGAAACGTCTAAAGATGCAATTGTATCTTCAGGATTAATAACGGGGCATGACAGTTCATACCATGTTTTGCCTATATACATATGGAATACATGAAGGGGTTTTTCAGACTCTTTTAAGGGCGGAATTTTAAAGACGGTGTCATCAATCTCACCATACTCTTTGATCTCAAATTTATCCGAGAGAGCTTTTAGGAATGATTCAGCTGTATAATCCCCGAGGTCAGTTACAAGGCGCGAGTAACCGTGAATTTTAACCCTGTTTTCAGCAAAGATGACTGCCATGAATCTTTCTGCTTCTTCTGTAATTCTTCCCTCTTCCCGTCTTTTCTGAGCAACGTTTACAGATGATTTGGCACGGTGGTGTCCGTCTGCAATATAGAGTGCACTCACATCCTCAAACATATCTGTAAGTTTTGAGACTGCATCTGCATCATCTATTTTGAATACTTCATGAACAACACCGTCATCTGTCTTTGCAACACCGTCGGGTTTTCTGTCAGGTATCATGGACTTGATATAAGGGAATATCTTTCCCGGGTCACGGTAAAGAAGGACGACAAGGCCTGTGTTGGCATTTGTCGTCTCGATGTGCATCGTTCTGTCCTCTTCTTTTTCATATCGTGTGAGTTCGTGGCGTTTTATTCTGTTCTCTTCGTAATCTTTAACAGATACATCAGCCACAAATCCTGTGTATATGCTTCCGCCCTGTTTTATGCGATAGAGATATATTCCCGGCTTTTCATCTCTTACCAAAAGACCCTTTTTTACCATATTTTCGAGATTCTTCTTTGCAGTTTCATAGACTGAAGGGTCTTTCGGGTCAACGCCGGGCATGGTTGATTCGGAGCGTATGACTTTCATGAAGCTGAGCGGATTTGCCTCTATACATTCACGTGCCTCCTCTGTGCTTACAACATCATATGGGACTGATGCAATATCGGCTGCTTTGTCCGTTGTTGGCCTTAAGGCCGGAAAACTGAATATTTTCACCATATTTTGTATCCTCTTTTCTGCCGTTTTTTTGGGATTAACAGAGATTTGAAATTTCATTTGCTCTTTGATGTGCGATTTAAGAGTTTTTTGTCTTCATTTCTGAAAAATAAAATTACATATTATTTTTCAGTGAAAATAACAAATTCATCTTCATTAGAAAGCCATGTAACTAATGTTTCATGAACATGTTTCACAAACATTTCTCTCCTGTAATTCCTGTAATTATTTGTAATAAGATATAATATGAGTATCCGATACACTGCCTGACCCCGGGCCTGTTTTTTATTGCCTGAGGTACCAAAAAGGCCTGAAATATGTGTGAATTTTTATTATAACAGTAGTTTTTGCCGTTGATTTCTTATAGTTAAAAGATGTTTTTTCATGACTTTTTTTATAATTTTGAGATGTGGCGCCGGATTTTCCATCATTTTTTTAATCTCCTTTTTTTACATCCGGTATATTGAATTTAAAATACGACTAATCATAAAAGAGAATAATTTACTGCGGAATTTTTTAATGAAAGAGGATAATATTCAGATAAGGCGTGCGAAAAGGGCTGACCTGGGTCAGATATCAAAGATTGAGACTGAACTGTTTAAAGACCCGTGGGATGAGTCGGCGTTTATCGATGCACTCTTTTATTATTCCGGGACCTTTTTTGTTGCTGAGAAGGACTCTCTGATATATGGTTTTGTAACGGCAGGTATTGAGGATACCGGCGAGGCTATATACGGGCATATTATGAATATTGCTGTTCTTCCCGAATGTCGCTGCCGGGGTCTTGGCGGCAAACTTCTCCGGAGGATTGAGTATGAATGCCTTGTGCTCGGTGCAGAAGGTGTACAGCTTGAAGTAAGGGTTTCAAACAAAGAAGCCCAGAGATTCTATCAGAAGACGGGGTATTCCCAGGTATTTGTTGTCGCAGGATACTATGCGGACGGTGAGGATGCAATTCTGATGATGAAATGGTTTTAATACATTTTTTCAAATAACTTCTGATTGTGCTTCTCTGAGAAAAAAACAGCTTAAAAATGGTTGTCACCATTTTCATAAGAGATGTGTCTGAAACATTCGTTTCATGTACGTTTTTTGCAACAAATAAACAGATATGAATTTTGCGGGGTTTTGGGTCAGCCAGGTTTTAATCTGGCATTTAATGCATAAAAATGCAGGAAAAAATATGAGGAAAATCACTGCATAAACGATTTACAGATAATATCAAATTTTTTCTGATTTTACAGTTATTCACCTTCATTCATAATTCCTGCATAATTTTTATGGACTCTGGCTTTATTTCTGTCGTGTATCCGGAATAATACTGATCTGGTCATTTTGATTTCATTCAAAATGAAAGTTCTGGTGTGATCAAATCAAAGTTCAAAGGAATTGTACAATTTCTTTTTTTGTTATATGTGCTTTTTTTGGATTTGGGGATGATTATGTAGATTCCGGACATTCTGACAGATTTCTTCTCTGTTGTGGTGATTTTGTGCATTATCAGAGGATCTGTTTTTTAGATCCTCAGTAATACAATTGTTATTTTTAGTATGATTATATATATTTGTTTTTAAACGTTTTTCATACTTTTTTGATGACACACAGTAATGGCAGCTCTCATGTATTAAAAAAATTTGAGGGATAAATGATTTTTGGAATTTTGGGTCTGAAAAAAGAGAATATTTTATTTTTCGGGACTGTGGAATTTTATCTTCCGAGCTGTTTGTGGGCTCTTGCAAGATGTCCTGCACCGAGAGCGCCTATTAGGGAGAGTTCGCCTGCCAGGACGGCTGATGCAATAATCTCTCCCAGTTTTTTGGAATTATCGCCTGAATTCTTTCCGCCACCGGCACATCCCAGCATCTCAAGACATTCTCTTTGCGTGTCAATTCCTGTTCCGCCGCCTATTGTTCCAATCTGAAGCGAGGCGATTGTTACAGATACATAAACTCCGCCTTCCATCTGATCAACGGTTGTGATGGTGTTTGACCCTTCAACAACATGTGCGGGATCCTGACCGCATGCAAGAAACATTGCGGCTATCACATTTGCGGCATGGGCGTTAAAACCGAGAGCGCCGGCACGTGCGGAACCTACCAGATTCTTTCGGTTGTTAACCTCCATCATTGTCTTTGCGTCGGTCTTAAAAATATCTTTAATCATTGCATCAGAGAGGAAAACTCCTGCTGCGACTGTCTTTCCCCTTCCCATTATCAGATTAATTGCGGCCGGTTTCTTATCTGTGCACATATTGCCCGAGAGTGCGACCAAGACTGCGCCGGTCTCCTCACTTATCTTCTGTGCAACCCGCTCTGATGCAATTGTTACCATATTCATTCCCATCGCATCGCCGGTGAAGAATTCAATTCGCACATAGACGCTTGTTCCGGTTAAAAAGCAGGTGATGTCGGTTAATTTGCCGTGCGATGTTGTTGCTTCCGCAATCTCTTTTAGGACTTCCCGGTTACATTCCACCCAGCGGATTGTATCCATTGCGTGAATTACATCTCTTGCGGCAAAGACAGGAGCCCTTGTCATCCCGTCACGCTGAATTCTGACATCAGCCCCGCCGGCCTTTGTTATTGCCTTGCAGCCCCGGTTTATTGATGCAACAAGAGCGCCTTCTGTTAGATCGGAAGAGCACA